>NZ_JAFEJX010000013.1:0-70861 GCF_018555635.1 Bifidobacterium sp. CP2
CACACACCAAAACCAACCCCGAACCGGAAGAACCCCGGCCGGAACAGCTCGGCGTCCGCGAACGAACAACTAACACGCAACCCCCCACCCCCGCAACCCCCCCCCACCACAACACCCCACAAACCCCGGAAACACAACAAACCACCGGCGTGTCGAAAACAGGTCACAACACGTCGTATCCCGTTCCAAGGATACCGCTGCCGACACCACCCACACACAACCGAACATGACGAGCACATGAACAAACGCAAGCCGACAAGGACGCCCGCTACGACACATCGGTGGAGGTATCGGCATGGCTGTCGCAGGTGGAACAGCTGGCGTAGACCGCACCCCATACCTTCGCGGGGATGGCGTGACGACCGTTCCGACTGCACCACCAGACGGCCGGATCGTCGCCGGCGAGCACGCCGGCCGAAACCAGATGGCCGGCGAACGACGCAATCGCCTTCTCGTCCACATCGAGCGCGACGGCGTCAAGCAGCAGACCGCGCGCCTGCGTCGCGTTCGTCACCGCATCGGGACCGTCGTCCGAACGACGGCGTCGCATCCCGCTCCCGAACGGCCATCCTCCACGCACGCGTCGTCCGGCGGCACGCTCCTCCTCCCGACGCTCCTCCCGGTGTTCCTCCCACCGACGCTCCTCGAACCAGCGCACGATGGCACGGGCACGGGCGGCGAGGTCGACGCCGTCACCGGTGTAGGCGCGCAGGAACATGCAGCAGACCATGCCGAGAACGGCGGCGACGCAGGTAATCCGGAACCCCGTCCAGTCGTCGGTGTGCAGCCGTGCGGCCAAAGCCGCGGCGACGAGCCCGATTCCCATGACGACGCCGACGAACCTGCCCGCCACACCGGTGGACACGATCCATCCGGTCGTCCCGGACGCCTCGGAGCTGGCACGTCCCGCGGTCTTCGTCATGCCGGCGCACAGGCGTTCGCCGCGTTTCGCCCATGCGTCCATCATCGTCGGATTCGCGTCGAACCCGCGCACCTGGGCGGGCACATAGAAGGGTTCGGCGACGTTCTGATAGACGCCGTTCTCGAGATGCCGCTCGATGCCGTCGCATCCGCAGATCGCGTTGACGGCGGCCATGGGCAGGCGCGGAGCGTTCGGATCATGGTCGACAGGGCCGTCGTAGTGCAGTCGCCAAGCCCGTCGCGCAACGGAACGCCCGGCACCGTCCGGTTCCGGGAACCCATGTCTGGGGTCGATGATGCGGATCGTGCCGTCGAAGGTGGCCTTCATCAGGGCGGCGGCGAAGAAGCATGACTTCGCCGGGTGTCCGACGAGTCCGGTCAGCAGCCATGGCTCGTCGACGAGGATCGGTTCGTCGCTGTACTTGTCGCGGGACAGGGGACGTGGCGCGAGAAGACGCCGTCGCAGCAGCTTGGCCGCCGCAATGACGAGGAAAACCAGGGAGACCGCCAGCGGAAGCCGCCATGCGAGGTCGACGGCCGTCTCCCTGACGCGGGTGCGGCCGAGGTCGTCGGCGAGCCTGCGGTCGAGCGCGATGCCCGCGGCCATGCGCGTGGCGTCGCCGGAATCACCGTTCGTGCCGGTCGGCTCGGGCATCGACGAATCGGCGATCCAGTCGCGCGGGAACATCGCGTGGAGCGTGCCGGTGCGGCCGCCCGCGAGGGACGTGTCGATCGTGACCGTCGCCTTGCCGGAATCGGAACCACCGCCGGAACCACCGCGTCCGGCAGAGATGGCCGTCGTCGCGCGGTAGTCCTCGGCGACCTGCGCAGAAAGGTTGCGGCCGGACGTCGCCTTCTCCCCGTCGAGCGAGCCGTCGAAGACGAGGACGACATGCATCGTCGGAACCGGCTGATGGTCGAAGGCCCGGCCGTACCGCCAGATGAGCTCGCCGGCGTCGGACCAGGTGAGCGCGTTGTCGTCGAGCGTGTAGCGGACCGTCCACGTGGAGCGGCCGCGCGGCTGCACGCCGTTCACGGAAGCGGTCCGGAAGAGCCCGCTGGTGGAGAACGTGCGCGCGGAGGCGACACCGGAGCCGCCGGAACCGCCGGAGCCGCCGCCATCGTCCGCGCTCGTGTAGGTGATGCCGTGGGTGTCGTCGCGGATCATGTCGACGGTCAGTCCGGTGTCTTCGACGCCGCGTTCCTTCAACTGGTCGGCGGTGGCGGTCGAAAGCGGCAGTGGGATGTCGAAGCCGTCCGTCGTCCGGGGGAAGGCGAGCCGTTCGGTCTGGGTGACGACGAGGTCACCGTTCGTCCTGAGATGCGCGGTGACGTCGATGCGTTCGATGTCGTAGCCGGGGGTCGCGGGGAACAGGTAGTCACGCGCCGTCGCGACGATGATCCACAGCATGACCGCCACGAGCGCGACGCACAGCAGCAGGCCGAGCGCCCCGCCGGCGAGGAGACCGACGCCGGCCTTGTCGATCCGTCCCGCACGTCGCCGCCCGCCGTTCCGTCCCATCGCCCAGACTCCCCCGGCGTCGCCGCCGCGCCATCACGCGCGCCCGTCGCGTCGCGCATGTCCTGATATGCGATTGTACGGCCGAGGCGTGCGACGCGTGGGATGGCACGTACCGAACCGCACGGAACGACGAGGGCTCCCGCCTTCCAGTGGGAAGGCGGGAGCCCTATCGGACGTGGACGCCGGGACGCCCAGGACGGACGGACCGGACGGACCGGCCGACGCCGCGCCGTTACTCCAGTTCCACCGCGCCGGTGTAGAGCTGGTAGTACTCGCCCTTGAGGGCGATGAGCTCGTCATGGTTGCCGCGTTCGATGATGCGGCCGTGGTCGAGGACCATGATTACGTCGGAGTTGCGCACGGTGGACAGGCGGTGCGCGATGACGAACACCGTACGGCCCTTCATCAGCGCGTCCATGCCGGCCTGCACGACCTCTTCGGTGCGCGTGTCGATCGACGAGGTGGCCTCGTCGAGGATGAGCGCCGGGGAGTCGGCGACGGCGGCGCGCGCGATGGAGATGAGCTGGCGCTGGCCCTGGGACAGGCCGGAGCCGTCGCCGGCGAGGACGGTCTGGTAGCCCTGCGGCAGCATGCGGATGAAGCCGTCGGCGTTCACCAGCTTCGCCGCCTCGATGCATTCCTCGTCGGTGGCGTCGAGCCGGCCGTAGCGGATGTTGTCCATCACGGTGCCGGTGAACAGGTTCACGTCCTGCAGCACGATGCCGAGCGAACGGCGCAGGTCGGGCTTCCTGATGTTCTTCACATCGATGCCGTCATAGAGGATCTGGCCTTCCTGGATGTCGTAGAACCGGTTGATGAGATTCGTGACGGTGGTCTTGCCGGCGCCGGTCGCGCCGACGAGCGCCATCTTCTGGCCGGGCTTGGCGAACCAGGTGATGTCGTGCAGGACCGGCTTGTCGGGGTTGTAGCCGAACGTCACGTTGGTGAAGCGTACGTCGCCACGCAGCAGGGTGAGACGCCCGTCGGGCGAGGTGACGGCCTGCTCCTTGGCCTTGAGGGCGACCTCGCGGGCGGTGCCGTGCAGCTTCTCCGCGGCCTTGAGCGAACGCGTGCCGTCGTCGCCCTCCTCGCGCTTCCACGCCCAGTGGCCGGTCTCGTGGTCGACCTCACGCATCGTACGGCCGTCCTCGCCGAGCTCGACGTTGACGAGCGTGACGGTGCCGGAGTCGGATTCGACCGGCTCGTCCATCAGCGCGAAGATGCGGGAGGCGCCGGCGAGCGCCATCATCACCATGTTGAGCTGCATGGACACCTGGCCAAGCGGGTTGATGAACGAGCGGGACAGGGTGAGCAGGGAGATCAGGGTGCCGAGGGTGAGCGTGCCGAAGCCGCCCAGACCGAAGTTGCCGACCCCGGCGAGCGCCATGGCGCCGCCGACGATGGCGAGCAGGATGTAGAGGATGTAACCCATGTTGCCGACGACGGGCATGGTGACGTTGCCCCACGTGTTCGCCTCGGCGGAGGCCTGGAACAGCTCCTCGTTCTTCTCGTCGAAGATCTTCTGGGTGGCGGGCTCGTGGTTGAAGACCTTGATGACCTTCTGGCCGTTGACGGCCTCCTCGACGAACGCGTTGACGTCGCCGATCCAATGCTGCTGCTTGACGAAGTAGCGGCCGGCGCGCCCGACGATCGCCCGGACGATGAAGTAGAGGCCGACGGTGAACACCAGGACGAACGCGGTGATCGGCACGCTCAGCCACAACATGGAGACGATGGCGGCGAGCGCGGAGATCGCGGAGGCGAACATCTGCGGGAACGACTGGCTGATGGCCTGGCGCAGCGTGTCCGTGTCGTTCGTGTAGTGGCTCATGATGTCGCCGTGCTCGTTGGTGTCGAAGTAGCGGATCGGCAGCCACTGCTGGTGGGCGAACATGTCGTCACGGATCTTCTTGAGCACGCCCTGCTCGACGGTGACGATGAGCCACTGCCACAGCCAGCTGGCGACGATGCCGGCCACGTACAGGCAGCCCATGAGCGTGATGGCGCGGATCAGCGGGCCCCAGTCGGGGTCTGCGGCGCCGACCATCGGCAGGATGTACGTGTCGATGAGGGATTGGAGGAAGAGCGCGGATCCAGCCTGCGCGGCGGCGCCGACGAGGATGCACGCGACGATGGCGATGACGCGCCACCGGTACTGCATGATGTAGCCGAAGATGCGCTTGGTGGTGCCGGGTGCGGGCTTGTGCATCTCGGGACGGCGGCCGCCGTCGTTCCGGACGTTCTGCTTGTCGCTCATCGGTTCTCTCCTTCCTGTTCGGCCTGCTGCATGTGCTCGGCGCGCGCCTTCGCCTCGCGTTCGAGTTCGGCCTGTCCGGCGGCGGTGTTGCGGGTCTGGGATTCGTAGATGGACCGGTATTCGTCGCAGGTCTCGAGCAGTTCGTCGTGCGTGCCCTTCGCCATGATGCGGCCGTTGTCCATGACGAGGATCATGTCGGATTCCTGTACGGAGGCGACGCGCTGGGCGATGATGATCTTCGTGGTGTCGGGGATCTCGTGGTGGAACGCCTCGCGGATCAGCTTGTCGGTCTTCGTGTCGACGGCCGAGGTGGAGTCGTCGAGGATGAGGATCTTCGGCTTCTTGAGAAGGGCGCGCGCGATGCACAGGCGCTGACGCTGTCCGCCGGAGACGTTGGTGCCGCCCTGTTCGATGTACGTGTCGTACTTGTCCGGGAACTCCTGGATGAAGCCGTCGGCCTGCGCGAGACGGCATGCGTGGAGGATCTCCTCGTCGGTGGCGTCCGGGTTGCCCCAGCGCAGGTTCTCGGTGATGGTGCCGGAGAACAGCACGTTCTTCTGGAGCACCATGGCGACCTGGTCGCGCAGGGTGACGAGGTCGTAGTCGCGCACATCGCGGCCGCCCACCTTGAGCGAGCCCTGGCTCACGTCGTAGAGGCGCGGCACGAGCTGGACGAGGCTCGACTTGGCGGAACCGGTGCCGCCGACGATGCCGACGGTCGAACCGGACGGGATGGACAGGTCGATGTCATCGAGCACGGGCTTCTCGGAGGATGCGGAGTAGCGGAAGGTGACATGGTCGAATTCGATGGAGCCGTCCGCGACGTCCATGACCGGATGCTCCGGGTCGGTGACGGTGCTCTCCTCCTGCAGCACCTGGCAGATGCGTTCGGCGGAGGCCTGGGAGATGATGAACATAACGAAGATCATGGAGAGCATCATCATGGCCATGAGGATCTGCATCGCGTAGGTGACGAGCGCGGTGAGGTCGCCGGTGGTGAGTCCGAGCGCCGCGTTGTTGCCGGAGGCGACGATCTGCTGCGCGCCCATCCAGGAGATCATGATCATCGAGCCGTAGATGCAGAACATCATGATCGGGCTGTTGAAGCTCATGATGCGCTCGGCCTTGGTGAAGTCCTTGAAGATGCGGCGGGAGATGCGGCCGAACTTGCCGATCTCGTAGGATTCGCGGTCGTAGGACTTGACCACGCGGATGCCCTGCAGGTTCTCGTCGACGACGTTGTTGAGCGCGTCGTACGTGTGGAACACGCGTTCGAACACCGGATGGACGAGCACGGCGAGGCCGCACAGGCCCAGGCCGAGGATCGGCACGCAGGCGAGGAACACGAGCGAGATGGATGGTGAGATGCGGAACGAGAAGATCCACGCGACGATGACCATGATGGGGGCGCGCACGCCCATGCGGACCATCATGCCGTACGCCATCTGCAGGTTCGTCACGTCGGTGGTGAGGCGCGTGATGATCGAGCCGGTGGAGAATCGGTCGATGTTGGTGAAGCTGAACGCCTGCACCTTCTCGAACTGGTCGCGGCGCAGGTTCTTCGCGAAGCCGGCGGCCGCGATGGCCGCGTACTTGCCGGCGAGGAAGCCGCAGGCGAGCGACACCAGCGAGCAGAGCAGCAGGATCAGGCCGAACTTGACGATGGCGTTCATGTTGCCGCCGGTGATGCCCTGGTCGATGAGGGAGGCCATGACGGTGGGGATGACGATCTCCAGGATGGCCTCGATGAACACGAACAGCGGGGCCAGCCAGCTTTCCTTCGTGTATTCGCGCATGGATCCGGCCAGCGTGCGGATGACATGCTTCGGCCGTTCGGGTTCGTTCGCCTCGCGCGATTGCATGATGGCCGCCTCGGTGGCGGTCAGGTCGTCCGCGTCGCGTGCCGCGGCGGCGGTCGTGTTGTCGCTCACTTGGTCTCCTCCTTCTTGGTCATGTGGTTCAGGTCTTTCACGTCCGGCACGTCGATGCCGGTCAGGTCGACGTCATCGACGTCGACCCCTTCGTCCCGCCGCTCCTCGAACTCGCGCTGCGCGGCGTCGACGTTCGCGCGCATACGCGCGACGTAGTCCATGAGCGCGGCGCGTTCCTCGTCGGTGAATCCCTCCACCAGCTTGCGCTCCATCCGTTCGCCGTTCGCCGTGAGACAGGCGACGATGGAGTCGGCCTTGGCGGTGAGTACGATCTTCTTGAGCCGTGCGTCGTGCGCCACCGATTCGCGGGCGATGAGGCCCTTCTTCTCCATCAGCGCAAGCACGCGGGATGCGGTCGAGCGTGTGATGCAGAACTTGCGTTCGATGGTGTGCTGGTAGATGTCCTCGTCACGGTTGCGCGCGAGGAACATGATGATGCGGGCGTTGCCGCCGGTGGCGATGCGCGCCGATTCGGGCATCGTCTCGCCGAGGTGGCGGTTGATGGCCTTGACCAGCGCCCTCAGGTCGAAGCTGAGGATGCGACTGTCCATGACTCCCCCACTTCACTGGTATGGTCGCGGGCACGTCCGTCCGTGACGTCCGACGCCCGCCGTTTTGTTGCATATGCAACCTTATGTGCGATAGAGCATCGTAATACGCCCCATATACAACAGTTGCACATGCAACAATCCACGTGTCGCGGCGGAGGGGTGGGGAAATGTCATGTCGACTCCCGACTCTTCGCATGTTGGCGGCAGCGGACCACACGGTTCCGCCACGCCAGGCACTCCGGGCCGTGCATTCGATGCGGTTTCTCGCGTCGCGCTCTTCACGAGCCGGGATGAATGGTACGCAATGCATGATTGCGGCGGCAGACCGCTGCATACCAATAATCCGGGGTACACGACATGACTCCCGGTGCTTTCCCCGTCATGTACCAATCGCGCTATGAGGACATATCACGCTGTTTTTCTCAGGAACGTTGGAATTCCGGGCTTCCTGTGGAATCCGCGAATGGTACGCAAGCGAATCGGGAACGGTTCGGACCTCGTGTACCACAGAGCACTGGTACGCAACCGCCCGGTCTGCCGCTGCGGCATTGTGTACCACCGATTTCTGGCACGCAATCGCATTCCAAGCCTTTCCCGCATTGAAGCCCAATGGCATCAACCAGCAAGAACGAGGAACGACGTCCCCGCCCAAAGACGGATGTTGCACCTGCAAAGTGAATTCTGCTTCGGGGTGCCACCACCCGACTATCACGTACAATATCTCTCGAAGAGAGACTCATCACGATAACGGCGTATGCGCCCTGAACGTGATGTGAAGCACCGATCTGATGCGACATGCAAGGAGGCAACCAGTATGGCGGAAGACGACCAGAAGCCGAAGCAGGAAGAGCAGCCAACGATTGTTCAGGAGCAACAGCCGGAGACGGCGCGACCTGTGCCTGCACAACCCACGACACAACCCCAACCTCAGCAGGTATGGCCCGGTCCGATGTACGCGCAGAACCCGACGGGATTGCCCAATCCGGCTCCGTTCCAAGCCCCGCAGGGCAATTCTCCCGTGAAAGTCAAGAAGACCGTAGCCATAAGCCGCGTGGCTTTCATCCTGCTCATCGTCGGCATAGTGCTGGCTTTGATCATCGGATGGTTCACCGGAGTGGTGATGAGCAGCGACTCGATCGCCGCCGCGCAACAACAGGCTGCCGCCAGCGAAGCGGATCGCAAGAAGATAGCAAAGGCGTATGATCAGCTGATCACCCAGATGGAGAAGGAGTCTCAACAGCAGCAACAGGAGCAGCAGAATGAAGCCAACAAGAAGTCGTTGAAGGTCACTGGCGGACGATGGGCCGGCGCCGCGGATTCTGGTAGCGGCTACCGGCATGCATATGTCACGATTCGCAATGACGGCGACAAGGCAATCGGCGACGTGATTGTGACCGCCTCGAAGCTGGACGCCGGCGGACGTATCACCGGCGAGACCAACGGATTCATCCAGTCGGCGATACAACCCGGTCAGTCGGCGGACGTCGAAATCCTGATCGAACCGGGCAATGACAACATTGTCGCCATCCAGCCGACCACCATCGCCATCAACGATCCCAACGGATATGTGTCCTATCAGGTCGACGCCGAAAAGATTCCAGTGACCGACTGAGCATTGCAGCCGGGACGTTGGATTAGTTCGGATCATCACGGCGGCAGTCGACTCACAACAAACGCATCTTCTCCATTGTGTGGATGAGATAGTCATCCTTCTGGTTCTGGCTGCCTCATCCACACAGTGGTTTTGGAAGGCAGCGGCGACAAGACCCAGTCATACCCCGAGTTCAATCTGCAACCCCGCCAAGAGTGTTGTGCATCCATTGGGAACTCAAAGACGTGACTTGGGCTCACCAACGATCCGCCCGCCTACGCCACGGTGAAGGTGACGCGCTTGAGGTCATCGCGACGTGACGAGTGGCCGATGAGGAGCTCGAATTCGCCGGGTTCGACGACACGGCGGGCGTCGGCGTCGACGATGGTGCAATCGGCGACCGGGATGTCGAACGTGACGGTCGCAGTCTCGCCTGGCTCGAGCGTGACGCGGCGGAACGCCTTGAGTTCGCGGTCGGTCCAGCTGACCGAGGTGACGAGGTCGCCGACGTACGCCTGTACGACCTCCGTGCCGGCGCGTCCGCCCGTGTTGGTCAGCGTGACCTCGGCGTGCACGACGTCGCCCTGCGCGAACGTGCCGTCGGCGTGCGAGGCACCACCGGTAACGACCGGCTCGCCGTACGCGAACGTCGTGTAGCCCTCGCCCTCGCCGAACGCGAACGCGGGATCCTGCGTGAGGTCGGCGTAGCGGTTGCCATGCTGCCCGCGAATCTGGTTGTAGTAGACCGGCAGCTGCCCCGCGTGGCGCGGAAAGGTGATCGGCAGCCTGCCGGACGGATTCACTTCGCCGAGAATGATTTCGGCGACGGCCCGGCCGCCCTCCATGCCCGGGCTCGGGGCCCACAGGATGGAGCCGACGCCGGCGGCGGGATCGTTGCAGCGGCCGGCGAGCACGCCGGAATCGCCCACGATGGACGAGGGAAGCACCTGCGGCTTAGAGCTCATGAGCACGGTGACCATCGGCGCGCCGGTCTCACGGGAGACGGCGGCGAGCGCGTCGAGCAGCGCGTTCTGCCCGCCGAGCAGGTCGAGCGTGGCGGTGGAGCAGGTCTCGCCGACCAGCTGCACCACGTCGCCGACGACGGCGACGATGAGATCGGATTGGCGTGCGACGTCGACGGCCTCGTCGAGCAGCGCCCGGTCGAGGGGCGCGCCCACGGCGATCTTCGGACGGGGCTGTCCATCCGGGTAGGTGTCGCCGTCCGGGTCGGGTACAAGGTCGATGACGTTCGCGCCGCGGGCGTAGGCGACCTCGCAGTCGTCGCCGGCGAGCGCGCGGAAGCCGTCGAGCACGGTGGCAATCATGTTGCGCGGCTGGCCGCCGGGCATCCAGTCGATCTGGCCGGAATCGCCGGCCCAGTCGCCGAGCTGGTTCTGGGCGTCGTCGGCGAGCGGGCCGACGACGGCGATGCATTTGCGTGCGGCCGCCCTTCCGCTGTCGTCGTTCGACGTCGGATGGACGTCGAACGGCAGGCGACCGTCGTTGCGCAGTAGGACGACGGATTCGCGGGCGAGCTCGAGGTTGATGCGGCGATGCGCTTCGGAACCGATGACCGCCTTGATGCGCTTCTCGTCGGGCAGACGCGGGTTCTCGAACAGTCCGAGCCGGAATTTCAGGGCGAGGATGCGCGAGACGGCCGCGTCGATGAGCGATTCGTCGAGAAGCCCGGTTCTCACGGCCTCGATGGCGCCCTCATAGAACTGCGGGGTGGACATGATGAGGTCGTTGCCGGCCTTGACCGCGTCGGCGGCGGCATGCATGTAGTCGGGCTTGACGTGCTGTTCCCACACGGAGCGGCCGACGTTGTCCCAGTCGGTGATGAGCGTGCCGTGGTACTGCCATGCGCCGCGCAGCTTGTCGGTGAGCAGCCACCGGTTGAACGTGACCGGCACGCCTTCAATGGACTCGTAGCCGAGCATGAACGTGCCGCAGCCCTCCTTGGCGACACGTTCGAACGGCGGCAGGAACCAGGATTCGAGCTTGCGGTGGCTCAGGTCGGCTTCGGAGGCATCGCGTCCGCCTTGGGTTTCGGAGTATCCGGCGAAATGCTTGGCGCAGGCGAGAATCGCGTCCTCCGGCAGCGGTTCGCCGGCCTTGGCACCGCCCTGATACCCCTTGACCATGGCGGAGGCGAGTTCGCCGATGAGGGTCGGGTCCTCGCCGAAGGTCTCGTCCACACGTCCCCAGCGGGTGTCGCGGGCGATGCACAGCACCGGGGAGAACGTCCAATGCACGCCGGTGCAGGACACCTCCTCGGCGGTGGCGCGGGCGGCGGCCTCGACGGCCTTCGCGTTCCAGCTGGCGGCCATGCCGAGCTGGGAGGGGAAGATGGTGGCGCCGGGCCAGAACGAGTAGCCGTGGATGCAGTCGTCGCCGATGACCAGCGGGATGTGCAGGCGGGTTCTGGTGTCGACGATTGCGACGGCGCGGGGCAGGTCCTCCGGACTGGTGTGCAGGATGGAGCCGACGTGATGGTTCACGATGAGGTCCTCGAGGTCGCCGCCTCGGGCTTCAAGCTGCATCATCTGTCCGACCTTCTCCTCGAGCGTCATGCGGCCGAGCAGGTCGGCGATGCGTTCGGAGACGGGCAGGTCGGGGTTCTCGTAGGGCAGGGCGCCCGTCGGGGCGTTCGTGGTCACGGTCATCGTGTCGTCTTCCTTCCTTGGACGCGTCGGCGGGTCCACCGCCCATTATCGCCCACGCGTCGCGTCGGACGCGCGCAATCGGCGACGAGGGCATCACCGTCGTCAACGCCAAGGACTGGCTGCTCCGCGGCGAATGACGATGGCCCCGCGACGTTCAGTGGAGACGTCGCGGGGCCATCGCAACCAGAAGAATCAGCGCTGGAACACCTCGGGGTGCTTCGGATCGCCGGGGATGTCGTCGAGCAGACCCTCGAGGCCGAGGAACTCGCGCCAGAAGTCGAGCGGCTGGCCGTACGGGTTGGATTCGCGGCCATGGGCCTGGATGTTGGCCTTGGCCTCGAACACATCCTCCTCGGTGAGCCCGTCGAAGTAGCTTTCGAGACGGATGCGGTTGGACGGCACGTAGTACAGCGAGTTGATGATCTCCGTCAGGCGCTCGGCGCGTTCGATCGGCAGCGAGTCCCAATGGCGGAATTCGATGAAGTTCTTGAGGCGCACATCGTTGAAGTGCGTGGAGATGATGTGGTTGATCTCGTACTTGTTGAGCTCGCGGTCCGGGTACACGTCGCCCGCGTTCTCGCGGAACGCCGCACGATGCAGCTCCTTGCGGCTCACGCCGGAGGCGACCGCTTCGGGCGTGTGCGTGAGGTCGGCGAACATGAGCGGCGTGGACAGCACGTCGACGGCGTAGTCCTCCCAGCCGAAGCGCTGGTCGTAGAGTCCCGGGATCACGTTCGTGCGCTGGAAGTCGAGGTAGTCCCACATGCGCTGGCGCAGCAGCGGATACGGGTTGACCCGTCCCTCGAAGTACGGGGTGTTGCGGAAGAACCATGCGAGGATCGGGCCGATGGCGGTGCCGACGCGCATCTTGTCGATCGCGTCCTTCTCGTCGACGAAGTCGATGCTCACCTGCGTGGAGGCGGAGCAGCGCATCATGCACGGGCCGAACTGTCCGACGCGGCCCAGGTAGTCGGTCATCGCATCGTAGCGGTCCTTGGGGTTGACCGGCACGTCCACGTAGCTGGACTTGGGCTGGTAGCCGTAGTTGACGAGGCGGAATCCGAGTTCCTCGAGAATGGGGTCGGCCTCGCGGCGGAACTGGCCGTACAGCTGGTTGAGATCCTCAGGCTTGTGCAGGATGCCGATGGACGTCTCGATCTGGCCGCCCGGTTCGAGAGAGACGGCGACGCCCTCGCGGGCGAGACCCACGAGATGCCCGTTCTCCCAGTATTCCTTCTCGGAATCATA
Organism: Bifidobacterium sp. CP2; assembly: GCF_018555635.1. NCBI lineage: Bacteria > Bacillati > Actinomycetota > Actinomycetes > Bifidobacteriales > Bifidobacteriaceae > Bifidobacterium > Bifidobacterium sp. CP2. The sequence goes on from NZ_JAFEJX010000013.1 coordinate 12,688, forward strand.
GAAGGGCGCGATGCGCTTGAGGAACGTCTCGATGCCGTTCGGCTCGTAGTAGCTCACGGCGGTGTCATCGGCGTTGTGCACGGGCAGGTGCTCGATCTCGACGCCGAAGCCGCCGGTGCCGCGCTTGGAGCGTCCGGCCTCGAAGAACTTCAGGAGGCTTTCGACATGCTTCGGGTTCGGCTTGGCGAGCAAATGCGCATAGCTGATTCTGGGAGTGACCATAACCGGTATGGTATGCGAGCCGGCCTACACGGCCCGCCGAACGCCCGTCAATCGGCTATATCTTTTTCCGATAGCGGGTGCGCGGAGTCTCTTCCGGTTCCCGATTCCGCGGGACGAAGGATCGGGAACCGATGGAAATCCCGAGGTCAGGTCACCAGATTGAAGAACACCCCGACCATGGCGAGCACAGCCCAGCCGCCGAACACCAGCAGCATCACCAATCCCTTGCGGACGTGCCACAGCGCGATCCCCTGCAGCATGGCGGCGATGGCGTCGGCGCGCGGCGAACCGGTCGTCTCCATCCTCATGCCCTCGGTGACGTGCACTCCGGGCGTGCCCAGGCTTTTCCTCACCATCGCGTGGGTGTCTTCCGGCATCGCGGTGAAATCCAGTCCGGAATCGTCCTCGCCGGTGATGTTCCGGCGTTCGTGCTTTCCGTGGCGCTTCCGACCGCCGTCACCACCGTTCCCGTCGTTCCCGCCACCGTCGCCCGATCCGCCATCGTTTCCGTCGCCGCCAGCGGATTCCGGCTTCCCCGGCGTCCCGCCGCGGGTCCGGATGTCCTCCATGATGGGATCCAGTCCGATGTTCGTCGCAGGGACCTCCAAGGCGCCGACGAGCAGCAGCGAGCACGCCAACGCGCCCCAGAACGCCTCGCCGCCCAACGCCAACGGATTGGTCACCGCACGGAGCGCGTAGAAGCGGTCGATGCCGAACATGTAGTCCGCGAACTCCGATTCGCCCATCCCCTTCTTGAGGCGGGCCCTTTCGTACGCCCCTTCGCCGTAATGGCTCTCATACGCGGCGATCTGCCGGTCGACGGTCATGACGCTCTGCAATTGGTCCAGATCGGACCAACTGATATGCGAGGCGCCCACAGCCATGCCGATCGGCAAGGACAGCACGACGCACAGCACCAGTCCCGCATAGGGCATGCGGTGTGCACGGCGCACCTGCCTGGCGAACACCGCATCGTCCTCCAGATCGGCGTTCAGGACGGCGTATGACATCCGCTGCATGAAGAAGGTGTATACGGCGCAGGCGAAGGCCGCGATGGCGGACAGACCGGCGTCGAATTTCAACGCGAACACCAGAACGGCCATGACGGCGGCGAACATCAGGCACGCGACGACGAATGCGTGGCGACTGGGATGGCCGGAGGTTCCGTTCCCTGCTGTCATGACGGGTCCTTCCCAGAACGTCAGTCGGCGGTCACGAAGCCCTGCGGCTCGCCCTTGTCGGCGAACTTGGCCTTGTGGGCCTTCTTCGCGGCGGCGATCATGAGCTTGATGCGGTTCAGCTGGTTGGCCTCGGAGGCGCCCGGATCGTAGTCGATGGAGACGATGTTGGCCTCCGGGTGCAGGCGGCGGATCTTGCCGAACATGCCGCGGCCGGTCACATGGTTGGGCAGGCAGGCGAACGGCTGCGCGCACACCACGTTCGGGCATCCCTGCTCGATGAGCTCGAGGATCTCGGCGGTGAGCAGCCAGCCCTCGCCGGCCTGCACGCCGATCGACGTGACCTCGGCGGCCTTCTGGACGAGTTCGGGCATCGGATCGTCCTGCTTGAACTTGCCGTGGGCGGTCGCGATGGCGGCCTTGATCGGCGCGTTGTAGCGGTCGAGGCCCCAGCGCATGAGCGCGTACAGGGTCTGGTTGCCGCCCATGCCGAGGTTCTTCTCGTTCCAGTCGGTGATGTACGGGCGGGTGGTCATGAACTCCATGATGCCGGGCACCACGGCCTCGCAGTCCTGCGATTCGATGACGTCGACGACGTGGTTGTTCGCGTCCGGCTGATACTTGACGAGGATCTCGCCGACGACGCCGACACGCACCTTGCGGGGCACGTCCTTCAGCGGCAAGGCGTCGAAGCTCTTGACAATCTCCTTGGCGAGGACCGGATACGGCAGGTAGCCCTTCCTGAGCCACGGGGTCTTCGCCGCGGTCTTCGAGAAGCCGTGGTGCTCGATGGTCTCGCGCACGATGACGTCCCACTGCTCGTACAGCTTGTTCGCCGCCCCCTGCTCCACCTCGTATGGGCGCACCCGGTAGAGGCACTTCATGAGTAGGTCGCCGAGGATCAGCGCCTTGACGGCGCGGTGAAGCATCGGCACGGTGGCCTTGAAGCCGGGGTTGTCCTCGAGTCCCTGCGTGGAGATCGCGATGACCGGGATCTGCGGGTAGCCGGCGTCCACCAGGGCCTTGCGGATGAGGCCGAAGTAGTTGGTGGCGCGGCACATGCCGCCGGTCTGGGTGATGGCGAGCGCGACGTGGTCCGGATCGTATTTGCCTTCGAGGATCGCGTCGATGAGCTGTCCGATGACCATGATGGCCGGATAGCAGGCGTCGTTGTTGACGTATTTGAGGCCGGTCTCCACGTCCGTGCGGGAGGCGTGCTTCAACACGTCGAACTTGTAGCCGCCGGAACGGATGACCGCCTCGACCAGCGACAGGTGGATCGGGCTCATCTGCGGGGCGACGATCGTGTAGTCCTTCTTCATGTCCTTGACGAACTTGCGGCGCTTCGCGTAGCGGGACATGGTGGCGTTGTTGTGGCCGGACTTGCCCTTCGCCTTGCCCTTGCCGGTCACGTCTCCGGTGGTGCCGTCGCCGAGTGCGCCGAGGCGCGCGTCCTCGATGTCGCGTTCGGCGGCGCGCTTGGACGCCGCACGCATCCGTTCGGTGAGCTTCGGGTTGGCGGCCATCGTGGTATCGAGCAGGATCTGACGGCCCGGGGTCGGCGCCTTGGAACCGGTTTTGCGGAAGCCGGTGGACTTCGGCGCGTTCGACGGGACGTCGGACGTGTCGGAGATGGCGGACGATTCCGCCTTGACCTTGGCTTCGGCCGCGTCGACGGCGGCCTGCGCCTCGGCGAGCGCGGTCTTCGCGGCGGCGAGGTCGGCTTCGGCCTGTTCCTGCGCCTTGCGTCGGGTCTCGAGCTCCCGTTCGACTTCGGCGGAGTTCGCGGCGATCGTCTTGTCGTCGACGAGCGGACGGTCATGCTTGTCGACGGCGCCGGCTGCCGCCGCGGCCTTCGCGGCGCGGGCCTTGTTGGCCTCGCGCTCCTCGACGGCGGCCTTGAGCGAACGCAGACGGATCTTCGCGGCGCCCAGGTTCGAGACCTCGTCGATCTTGAGCAGCGTGTACACGTCGGCCTTGTCGGCGAGGATCTCGGCGACCTGGTCGGTGGTGATCGCGTCGAGGCCGCAGCCGAACGAGTTGAGCTGGACGAGTTCGAGCCCCGGATAGGAGGCGACGAAGTGGGCCGCCGCGTACAGGCGGGAATGGTAGGCCCACTGGTTGGTGACGCGCAGCGGCATGCGCGCTACGGTGAGCTTGCGGTCGCCGACGTGGCGGAAGCCGTTCGCGTTCTTCTTCCTCGGATCCTCCTCGCCCTTCGAGAGGAATTCGGTGAGGTTGAGCTTCTCCTCCGGCTGCAGCTCGCAGATCGAATCCTCGGAGAGCACGACCATGCCGAGCGAGCAGATGGTCTCGGGGATGCCGTGGTTGATCTCCGGGTCGATGTGGTAGGGGCGGCCGGCGAGCACGATGCCGCGGCAGTCGTGTTCCTTCATGTAGGCGAGGGCCTTGAGGCCTTCCTCCTGCACGTCGTGCTTGAAGACCTTATCCTCGGCGTAGGCGGCCTTGACGGCGGTCTCCGCCTCCTCGCGCGTGACGTTCGCCCACGCGAACTCCTCGACGATGCGGTCGACCATGAGCTCATGGTTGGCGAGGTTGAAGTACGGATGCATGTAGCGCACGCCCTCGTCGCGCAGTTCGGGCATGTTCGCGCCGACGACGAGCGGATAGTTCGCCACGACCGGGCAGTTGTAGTGGTTGTCCGTGTTGGGCACGAGGTTGTCCTCGTAGCTCACGCACGGGTAGAAGATCGTCTTGACGCCCTTGTTGAGCAGCCACTTGATGTGGCCGTGCACGAGCTTGGCCGGATAGCAGATGTTCTCGGAGGCGATCGATTCGATGCCGGTCTCGAACAGCTCATGGGAGCTGCGGCCGGAGATCATCACCTTGAAGCCCAGGGACGTGAGGAGCGTGAACCAGAACGGATAGTTCTCGTACATGTTCAACGCCCTCGGGATGCCGATCTCGCCGCGAGTGGCCTTCTTGTCCGTGAGACGGCGGTACGCGAAGCAGCGCTTGTACTTGTAGTCGTACAGGTTCGGTCGGTCGGAGCGTTTCTTCTTCGCGTCGCCGCCGCGTTCGCAGCGGTTGCCGGTGACGAAGCGGGAGCCGTCGGAGAACGTGGTGATGGTGAGCTTGCAGTGGTTCTGACACAGCTTGCACACGTCGCGTTCGGTGGTCATCGACATGTGGTCGAGGGCTTCGCCGGTATGGATGGACGAGGCGGTGTGATGGACGCCGTCGATGACGACCTCGCCTTCGTGCGCGTCCGCGTTGGGGGTGTCACCTGCGGCGGATTCCTCGGCGGCGGCCGCGTCGACGGCCGTTCCGTCCACGCCGACGTGCTCGTGGTCGTCGTCGGCGACGTCCTCGTAGTGCATGCGTGCGGTGAGGGCCGCGCCGTACGCGCCCATGAGGCCTGCGATGTTCGGACGTGTCACCTCGCGTTCGGTGAGGAGTTCGAACGCGCGCAGCACGGCGTCGTTGAGGAAGGTGCCGCCCTGCACGACGACGGTGTCGCCGAGCTCGCCGGAGTCACGCAGTTTGATGACCTTGTACAGGGCGTTGCGCACGACGGAATAGCACAGGCCGGCGGCGATGTCCTCGATGGAGGCTCCCTCCTTCTGGGCCTGCTTGACCGACGAGTTCATGAACACGGTGCAACGGGAGCCGAGGTCCACCGGATGCGTGGAGGCGAGCGCCTTCTGCGTGAACTCCTGGATGGTGAGTCCCATCGACATCGCGAAGGTCTGGAGGAACGAACCGCAGCCGGACGAGCAGGCCTCGTTGACGGCGATCGAGTCGATGACGCCGTCGGTGATGGCGAGGTATTTCATGTCCTGTCCGCCGATGTCGATGACGGCGGTGACGCCGGGGCTGACCATTTCGGCGCCGCGATAGTGGGCCATCGTCTCGACGACGCCCTCGTCGAGGTGCAGACCGGTGGTGATGAGTCCCTCGCCGTAGCCGGTGGCGCACGAACGAGCGATCCACGCGCCTTCGGGCAGTTCGGTCTGGATCTTCTTGACGATGTTGATGGCGGCGGTCAGCGGGCTGCCCTCGTTGTTCGCGTAGGAGGACCAGACAATCTCGCGGTCGTCGTTGACGAGCGTGGCCTTGATGGTGGTGGAGCCCGCGTCGATGCCGAGGAAGTGCGGTCCGTGCGCGCCTTCGAGCGTGCCGATGTGCACGTGTTCACGATGGTGGCGCTTGTCGAACGCCTCGCGGTCGGCCTCGGTCGGGAACAGCGGCGGCATGGTCGGGGTGTTGGAGGGCAGGTTCTTGAGCTCGTCCAGACGTTTGAGGATGTCCTCGCAGGTGCGGGCCTCGAAGTGGTGGCCTTCGTCGTCGGAGTCGATCTCCGCCTGCAGGGCCGCGCCATATGCGACGTACAGGTGGGCGTCGGTCGGCACGATGAACTCGTCGACCTTGCCGTCGAGCGCGCGTTGGAACGCGGCGCGAAGCTCGCTCATGAAGAACAGCGGGCCGCCGAGGAAAATCACGGTGCCGTGGATCGGGCGTCCGGAGGCGAGACCGGCGATGGTCTGCGTGGCGACGGCGGTGAAGATGGAGGCGGCGAGGTCCGGCTTGGCTGCGCCGTCGTTGATGAGCGGCTGCAGGTCGGTCTTGGCGAACACGCCGCAGCGGGAGGCGATCGGGTACAGGTTCTCGTAGCTTTTCGCCATCTCGTTGAGGCCAGCCGCGTCGGTGTCGAGCAGGGTGGCCATCTGATCGATGAACGCGCCGGTACCGCCGGCGCACGAGCCGTTCATGCGCTGTTCCGGCGTGGGCTTCAGGTACGTGATCTTGGCGTCCTCGCCGCCGAGCTCGATGATGACGTCGGCCTGTGGGTACTCCTTGTCGATGGCCTCGGTCTCGGCGATGACCTCCTGGACGAACGGCACATGCATGCTGTCCGCGAGCGCGAGACCGCCGGAACCGGTGATGGCGAGACGGATCGGCTCGTCGCCGCGGCCGCGGTTCTCCAGCTCCTTGCGGATGTCGACGAGGAGACCGGCGACGGTGGCGCGCACGTTGGCGTGATGGCGGCGATAGTCGGAAAACAGGGTCCCGGACAGGGAGTCGGACTGGTCGAGCACGACCGCCTTGACGGTGGTGGAGCCGATGTCCAAACCCACGCGCAACGGCTTCGTATCGTGGTTCGACGCCACGGTATGCGCTTCGTTCACCATGCAAAACCTCTTCAACCGATTTCCGGGACGCGTCTTGCGAGTCGCGCGCAAATCGCGTATGCCCGGCTGCTCAAAACCCATACTGTAGTCCAGAGCCCTGCCCAAGAGGGGTGGGTCACGCGGGGGCCGGGCGTGATTCATCTAACAGGGGAAGCGGTAAACGCAACGCCTCAGCGCGTCCTGTCGGGATAGAGGTTCGTGTTCGGATCACATGACCAGCAGATGATCGACGGCGACGAAGGAGCCGACCGAACCGAAGCGCTGGCCGGTTTTGTCGGTCCAGCCCGGCATCTCGCCGGTCACGGTGATGGATACGATGTAGTCGTCCTCGGGCAGTTCCGGCGAGACGTACCGGTAACCGAAATCCGGCGATTTGGCGTACCAGCTCACGAAGATGGGATTCACCACCATCGCGGACTCCCCGCCCATCCCGGCCCTGCGAATACCGACCCTCGCATACGATCCCCACTGGTCGGCACGTCCGGTCAACGCCACCCGCGAGCCGTGGAACGGAATGGTGACCGATTCACCGGCCCTGTCCGATCGGAACCCGACGTCGATGCGCCGTCCCTCGAACGGTTCCTCCTTACCCGAGACCGGCGACCATGCCGGCCAGTATTCCGCCAACCGCAGCCGACCCTGATTCACGGACAACTGTTGCCAGACATAGGTGGCGGCGGAGGCCTGATGTGGGAACGACCAGCGGTCCCCCATGTACATGGGCACCATGCCACGATCAGTATGTACCGGAATCACGAACAATGATTGGGAATTACAGGTCATTGATCCTTCCGGAGCGAACAGCCCCTGATAGGTCCACGGGCCACGCATCGAAGGCGCGGACAGACAGTAGTTGTCGTTGCAATCCCATGAGGTCTTGTTGGAGAACAGCATCCAATACCGTCCGCCAAGTTTGAAGGCTGCCGGGGCTTCGCCGCCGAGCGCGATGCCCTCCCCCACCTGTTCGGCAGCGGACAGGTAATCATCGGACAGACGATAAATGTCGCCTTCATGGACCAGCAGATAGCCGGTGCCGTCGTCATCTTGGAAGACGCCCGGATCCCAGCGGCGAATCGGCTCGCCGCGGAAGGTCATCGGTCCGCGGAATTCGTAGTCGCCGTCGATTGTGTCGCAAACCGCATAGCAGATGCGCGGATCGCGGTATCCCAAATCGTCGGAATGCATGAACATCACATATCGCCCGGTTGTGGGGCAGCGCATTACCTTGACCCGTTCGCCGATGCGCCCCGGACCCATCAGACCATCCGCCTGTTGCGGCAACACGATGCGTCGGAAGGTCCAGTGCACCAGGTCCGGCGACGAATAGCAGGAGAAGCCGGCGAACCGGTTCTCCTCGTCGGTCTTGTACTCACCGAACAGGTAGCACAAACCGTTCTCCCCGACGATGCAGCCTCCATGCGCGTTGACCGTGCGGCCACGGTCATCGAACCAAGAGACGCCGCTGATGATGAGTGATTGCTGGGACATAGCTTCACCTCCTTGAACGCAAAGCCGCCTTTCCGGTAGCACCGTCGACACCGCCGGACGGCACACACCGGAAAGGCACTGCTCAGAAATGGAACCAATCATGCGCAGGATGGTTCCGGAAAACCGCAAGGACCAATCTTGCCTCCCGAATCACCCCTTCACCGATCCGGCAACCAGTCCGGAGACAATCCACTTCTGGCAGAAGATGAAGAAGACGAACACCGGAACCAGCGCGATCACCGTGATTGCCATGAACGCCGGCCAGTTGGTCGTGAACTGGCTCATGGAGTTGAACACCTGCAGGATGATCGTGCGATTGTCCGTGGAGGACAGGAATACATTCGGCTGCAGGAAGTCGTTCCACGTGGACAGTGTCTGGAACACGACCACGGTCGCCAGAATCGGTGTGATCATCGGAAGGACGATCTTGTAATAGATCCTGAACGGACCGGCACCGTCGATGCGTGCCGCTTCCAGCACCTCCATCGGCAGCTTGCGCATGTATCCGACGATCAGGAAGTAGCAGAAAATCGAGTTGACCAGGTACAGCGCGATCAGGCCCCACAATGTGTTGACGAGATGGAGATTGGCTTCCATGCGGTACTGCGGGATCAGCGTGGCCTGCAACGGGATGCAGAAGGCTATCATCAGCACGGCGCCGACTCCGGCAGTGAACCAGCTTTTACGCAGGATCATGCCGTATGCGGCCAAGGAACCGATGAACAGCTGAAGGAACACCGCCACGGCCGTAACGATCAGCGAGTTCAGGAAGCTTCGGGCGATCGGTAGGTTGGCGAAAGTGTCGATGTAGTTCTGGATGAACCATGTCTCAGGCAATCCGAACGGAGACTTCGCCATGTCGATGGAGGTCTTGAACGAGTTGACGATGATGTAGTACAGCGGGAGCGCCATGATGATTGCCATGGCGTTGATGAGAATCGTGCGCACCCACACGCCGATCTTCGCCCTGGTGCTTGGCTTGAGCTTGTTCATATTACGCGAACCTCCTAGAGATGGCGCTGGTGAGAGCCGTCTGCCCAAGAACCACGATCAGACATGCCAGCGTGAACAGCACCGCCAGCGCCGAACCGAGACCGTACTGCGACTGCGAAATACCATGGACGATAATCGCCTGGGTGATGGTGTTGGTGGAATATCCGGGGCCGCCCTTGGTCATGCCGAAGGGCAGGTCGTACACCTTCAGGCCGTTGGTGATGAGCAGGAACGTGGAGACCACGATTCCGGGAATGAGCTGCGGCAGCGTGATGTGGATGAACTTCTGCAATCCGCTGGCACCGTCGACGGCGGCCTGCTCGTAAAGGTCTGCGGGAATCGCCTGCAGATACGCCAGATACAGCGTGGCATGCCAACCCACGGCAGCCCAGATGGCCACGAAGATCACACAGCCACGAGCCAGGGTCTCATTGGCCAGCCACGGTACGGAATCCAGTCCCATCGACACCAGCACGGAATTGAGCGCGCCCGTCTTGAGCGGGGAGAGGATGAAGCTCCACACCATACCCAGCACGATCAGCGAGGGGACGCCCAAGAAGAAGAACAGCGAGCGGGCGAACGAGCGGCCGTAGAACTTCGTGTTGAGCAGCACCGCCAGAGGAATGGCGATAATCGTGGTGATCAGCGTGGTGGAAAGCGCGAACAGGATGGTGAATCCCAGGCCCACCAGCAGGGAGGGATCGGTGAATACCTTGCGGTAGTTGTCGAAGCCGACGAAATTCACATCGGGGTTGAATCCGGTGTAGTCGGTAAAGGAGTAATACACCGTCTGGATCAAGGGGATCAGCGTCAGCACGACGAACACCGCGAGGACGGGAATCAGGAATCCGGTGGACGATGCCGATTCAACGAATCCGCGGGTCTTGTACCACGGCGTCTTGCGGGCGTCATCGCGTCCACCGACCTTGGCGTCGCCGCTGCTGTCGGACTGCCGCATCATTGCGGGGTTGCATGTTTGTGCCGTCATGTCTTTATTGCCTTTCCATAAGGAGTGTGTCGGGGCGAAACTTTCGAGGCGCAAAGGAGAGGAGAATCCTCAGGAGATTCGCCCCGACCGGAGCGGCGGCTGGCACTGGAGTGCGGAACCCCAGCACCCAGAGAACCGGTCGCCGCTGATTTGCGCATTCGCTTTGATTGCGCATTCACACCAATCGCGTTACTTGGCGTTGGCCTTCCATGTCTCGTCCATGTGCTTGGCCACCGAAGCGGCGTCCGTACTGCCCTGGATGAGCAGCTGCCACTGGGAGGTCATTTCCGTGGCCATCACGTTGCCGTTCTGGGACCAGTTGGTCCAGTAGTACTTGCCGGTGGTCACGTACTCGTCGTAGATGTCCTGCAGCTGCGGAGCCACGTCGGCGGCGTATTCGGAGGAGACGGAAATCTGACCGATGTTCTTTTCCTCGAGTTTGAGTCCCTCTTTGGAATTCATGAAGGCGAGGAACTTCTCGGCAGCCTTGAGCTTATCGCCATCGATCTTCGAGGAGATGGCGAACGGGGAGTCCGGCCCACCGCCCACGTACGGTTCGCCGCCTTCCACCGCAGGGAACGGGGCAGTGGCGTAGTCGACGCCGGAGGAGTTCAGATCAGGGAAGTCCCACGGGCCGGAACGGAACATGGCTAGCTGGCCGGTCATGAATTGCTGCTTGATCTGGTCGTTGTTCACGCCCACGACCTCCTTGGGCATGGTGCCGGATTCGATGAGCTTCTGCCATTCCTTGATAATCGGGGTCCACTGCTTTTCGAAGCTTCCGCCCTCGCCCATTTCCGGCCATTCGCTGGTATCGATGCCCTGCTTGGCGTAGTAGCCACCAAGCATCGGCTGGAACGAGCCGGAAACGACGGTCGGATCGTCCATGTACGGCGTGATTCCCGCGGCCTGCAGTTTCTTGCCCAACTCGCAGAATTCATCGATCGTCTCAGGCACGGAATCGTATCCCACCTGCTTGAGCAGGTCTTTGTTATATACAATGACGCCGACCCATGCGGTGGGGCTCATGCCGTACACCTTGCCGTCACGGGTATAGAGGTCCTTATTGGTGTCCGGAATGGAATCCATGAACGACTCATTAGTCAAGTCCTTGGCCAATCCGGCGTCCAGCACTTCGTTGCGCGTCTCGATAGACATGTGGAACACATCGGGCAGCTGGTTTCCTGCGGCACGTGTGGTCAGCGTCTGCGCGTAATCAGCGGCTTCGCCCTGTGCGGTGCTCAGATCGACCTTAATATCGGGGTTGGCTTTCTCGAAGGCCTCGATGATGGGCTTGACCTGATTCTCATTGTTCCACGAGAAGTAGGTGATGGTGGTTTTGCCGGAATCAGCTGTTCCACTACCGCATGCGGCCAAAGGAACGATCATCGCCGCTGCCGCTACAGCCGCGATGACGGTCTTGGAGAACTTCATGGTGTTTCTTCCTTCCTGCGACACCCGCTTTGGCATCGCCAAGAACGTTGTGATCAAGCTCGGCTCGAACCTTGGGCCACTATGCCCCTCCATTGTGCACCGTCTTGATTTGTTAATACGTATTAGTGAATACGTGACTTCAGTATGCCACCAAGGGACCGCGGCGGCAAAGCGGCGTGTCGCAATGGCGCCAATTCCATAAAGGCCTTAAATAGAGCTATTTAGAGCAGACCGCACTCAGCAACCACTCTCCGGTTCATCTGAAGAGAAACACGCCACGCCGGAATTTGTAAATCGATGTCTTCATCGTAATAATACGTATTAGATACACGCGACACCGCAGCCGCGTCAGATGTTTACTGCGCATAGGAAAGATCACCATGAACAACACGGCTCAATACACAACAATCGACCTTCTTCCCAATGAACTCTGGTGGGGAGGCCGCGCGGCGGACGGCCGACTCATGCCATTCGGCGCACAGCCGTTCTCCTGCGACCTCGCCGCCTGGAAACACGTGGATGGACAGCTGCCGGAAGCGTCGAACCAGAGCGCGCCATTGCTGGTCTCCACCTGTGGCCGCCATATATGGTGCGACAAGCCGTTCGCGTTCTCCTTTGAAGGCAAGCACCTAACCGTGCAGGCCAATCATGCCGTCACCGTGCATGGCGACGGCGACGGCACGTTGCGAGACGCCTTCCTCGCGGCGAGCGAGCGGTATTTCCCACCTTCCGGCGCGACTCCCGCCAAGGCGATGTTCACCAAGCCGCAGTACAACACATGGATCGAAATGCCCTACCGCCCGACCCAGCAGGCCGTGCTCGCCTACGCCGACGCGATGCTGGCCGCCGACATGCCCCCGGGCGTGCTGATGATCGACGACAAGTGGAGCCCCGACTACGGAACCTGGACGTTCGATCCGGCCGCGTTCCCGAATCCACAGGAGATGCTCCGCCAGTTGCACGGCAAAGGATTCGACGTCATCGTCTGGCTGGTGCCGTTCGTCAGCCCCGATTCCGCGGTGTTCCGCGAGCTCGAGGCACGCGGACTCATGCTGCGCGACCGCCACGGCCGCACGGCCATCCGTCGCTGGTGGAACGGGCTGAGCGCCGTGCTTGACCTGAGCAACCCCGAGGCGAGGCAGTGGATCCGCGGCCGGCTCGACGCGCTGTGCGAGCTCGGCGTGGACGGCTTCAAGTTCGACGGCGCCGACCTGTACGACTTCCACGACGACGACCTGCCATTCACCCCGATGACGGCCAACGACATGTGCGAACAATGGGCGGCCATCGGCGTGCACTATCCGTTCAACGAATTCCGTGCCTGCTGGAAGATGGGCGGGCAACCGCTCGCGCAAAGGCTTCAGGACAAGCCCGCCTCCTGGGATGAGCACGGCATCGGCTCGCTGGTTCCGGAGATGCTGGCGCAGGGCATGATCGGCCAGCCGTTCGTCTGCCCCGACATGATCGGCGGCGGCGAGGTCAACAGCGCCAAACATTCGGACGTGGATCAGGAGTTCTTCGTCCGGTACGCGCAAATCGCAGCGCTTTCCCCGATGATGCAGTTCTCCACGGCGCCTTCCCGCGTACTGGACGAGCGGCATCTCGACGCAGTACGCAAAGCGCTGGCCATCCGCGAATCGTATCTACCGACGATCCTGCACCTAGCGGATCATGCGGCGCGAACCGGCGAGCCGATCATCCGTCCGATGGCCTACCACTTCCCCGATATGGATACCGTCACCGACCAGTTCCTGCTGGGAGACGACACCATCGTCGCCCCCTGCACCCAACGTCATGCGGTCTCCCGACAGGTATCGATCCCCAAGGGACGGTGGCGTTCGGATGACGGACGGACCATCACAGGACCGACCATCATCGACACACCGTGCCCGATCGACAGAATCCCCCGCTTCGCCCGCGAAGGCTGACGATGGGAGTCGACCGCAAGAGGCTAATATCGAATGGCGGCCATACCCACCACCGCAATCCCGCCAAACGAAATCCAGTGCAAGAGGATCCCATGACCACCAGATACGCCGGAACCCGACCGCCGACCAGTAAGGACGTCGCCGCCCTGGCGGGCGTATCCCAAAGCACGGTATCGTTCGTCATCAATGGCAAGAACACCGTGTCCGAGGCGACGCGACGGCGAGTCGAGGAGGCGATGCGCAAGCTCAACTACCAACCGAACGCCGGCGCACGCACATTGAAGACGAACCGCACCAACATCATCGCGCTGTTCGTGGAGATGAGCGAGACGATCGACGCCAATGAGACCACACCGTACATCGACGCGATCGTGCGCAGCGCACGCGCACACGACTACGACGTCATCCTCACCACCACGCACGACGGCGTGGCCGCCCTGAAACGCATGGCCGGCAAATCGATCTGCGACGGCTTCATCCTCATGGACGTCAGCCGCGAGGACCCCCGCATTCCAATCGCCGCCGAACTCAGCCAACCCGTCACGCTCGTGGGCCGTGCGAACAACGCGCGCGGGCTGGACTGCGTGGACGCCGACGCCCGCAAGGCCGCCCTGCTGGCAGTGGATGAACTCGCCGATACCGGACATCGTCATGTGACGATGGTCGGTACACAACTGGGCACCGACCCGCATGAATACAACTTCGTCGATGAGTTCTACACCACCGCGCACCAGCGCGCGGACGAACGCGGGCTCGGCTTCTCCATCGTGCAACGACTCGGTGAAGGATGGCCCGGCATCGAGAAGACCTCCGACCAGCTGCTGCTGCACGCCGATGACCGTCTTGGCATCATCGTCCGTCAGCCCCAGCCGACCGAATGGCTGCTGCGTACATTACGCCGGCATGGTGTGCTTCCGGGTCAGGACGTCTCCGTAGTGTCGTACTGTTCGGACTACGCCGCGGCATCGTTCGAATGGCAGGTCACCAACGTATCCACCACACCGGAGCAACTCTCGGAACACGCCGCGACCCTGCTGTTCGACCGTCTCGAAGGCAACCGCAATCGTGATGCACGCTGCGAACTGATAGCGCCGGCGGGCATCACGCGCCGCGCCACCACCGTCGACTGGACCAAGCGCTGATCGGAGAGCTGTCCGGCGACGCGCCGTTCAGGAGGCCTGGGCGCCTTCGCCGGCTTCGCGGTCCTTGAGATAGATCTCGGGGATGTCGCGCTCCTGGTCGTGGAGCTTGGCCCAGATGATGGGCTTGCCGGCCTCGAGGGATTTCGGCACGTCGATGATGCGCTGGTTCTTCGAGCCACGGAACTGCAGGAGCGAGTCCTTCTGGGTCTTCACGTACCGACCGTCGACGAGGATGTCGATGAGCTTCAACAGCTCGAGCTTGTCCGGCGTCTCCCCCGGGCGCATGAGTTCCTCCCACGTATAACCGGTCCACGACCAGATGTCCTTGGTCTTCCCGAACTCGCTGCGGATGCGCTCGGCGAGCGGCAACAGCACGGGCGTGTTGAGGAACGGTTCGCCGCCGAGGAACGTGATGCCCTGCACCCACGGGGCCTTGAGGTCCTCGATGATCTTGTCCTCGAGCCGCTGCGTGTACTCGTGACCGGCCTTGAAGTCCCAGATCGACGAGTTGAAGCAGTCGACGCAGTGGAACGGGCAGCCGGAGACGTACAGCGAATTGCGCACGCCTTCGCCGTCGGTGACGACGAAGGTCTTGTAGTCGGCGATCATGCGCTTGGACATGCGCCGTCCATCCCACTGCCCGGCACGCGGGTCGTTGGCGAGCCCTCCGGAGGGGACGGACGGCCCGCGTCCGGTCTCCTCGGGCGCGAAATCGCGGCGAATCATCTCACCCATGTCACACCTCATTTGCGTCTCGGCCCGTCGGAGGGGCCTTCCGTCGTCACAACGGATTGAGGGTGGCCGTGCGATGCACGGCCACCCTCAGTCTTCATTCCGTCGCCGTATCTCCAGCCGACGGGATGACATACCGAATCACTACTTGGCTTCCTCGAACCATTCGCGGGTGGAGCCGTCGTCGAGCGTGACGTGGCCGGTCTCACCGCTCATGTGCTTGACGCGGTGGGAGATCTCCTCGTGACGTCCGTGCACCATGGGGCGCTGGACCGGGTTGCCGAGGTAGCCGCAGGTGCGCTTGGTGACGTTGCACTTGTCCGGATCGGAGTTGCCGCACTCGGGGCACTTGAAGCCCTCGTCGGTGGGTTCGAAGTCGCCCTGGAAGCCGCACACGAAGCAGTGGTCGATCGGCGTGTTGGTGCCGAGGTAGCCGATGCCCACGTTGTAGGCGTAGTCCCACACGGCTTCGAGTGCCTTCGGGTTGTCCTGCAGGCACGGGTACTCGCAGTAGTTGATGAAGCCGCCGGAGGCGTAGTACGGGAAGTCCTTCTCGTAGTTGAGCTTCTCCATCGGGGTGGGCTGGAGCCACACCGGGTAGTGGAACGAGTTGGTGTAGAAGTCGTGGTCGGTGACGCCTTCGACGCGGCCGAACTTCTCGCGGTCCATGCGGTTGAAGCGGTCGGTGAGGGACTCTGCCGGCGTGGAGTACACGGAGTAGTGGTAGCCCTCCGCCTTGCTCCACTGCTTGCACAGCTCGCTCATGCGCTTGACGATGGACAGCGCGAACTCCTTGCCCTCCGGATCCCAGCCGTGGTCGCGGATCCAGTTCTTGCCGTAGAACACGGCGGTGGTCTCCGCGAGACCGATGTAGCCGAGGGACACGGTGGCGCGCTCGTTCTTGAACAGCGTGTCGACGTTGTCGTTGGCTCCGAGGCGGCCGAAGGCGCCGAAGCGGAACAGGGTGGGCGCGTTGACCGGGGTGGCCTGCTTGCAGCGCATGATGCGGAACTGCAGGGCCTGATGGGCCACTTCCATGCGCTCGTTGAACAGCTTCCAGAAGCGTTCCTTGTCGCCGTGGGATTCCAGCGCGATGCGCGGCACGTTGACGGAGACGACGCCGAGGTTCATGCGGCCATCCTCCTCGTCCTTGCCGGTGGCAGGGTTGATCCAGCCCTGCAGGAAGGAGCGGCAGCCCATGGGGGCCTTGAAGGAGCCGGTGATCTTGACGATGTTCTCGTAGAACACGACGTCCGGGTACATGCGCTTGGTGGCGGATTCGAGGGCCAGCTGCTTGAGGTCGTAGTTGGGGTCACCGGGGTCGGCGTTCACGCCATGGCGCACGGTGAACACGAGCTTCGGGAAGATGGCGGTGTGGTGCTCCTTGCCGAGGCCGCGGATGCGGTTGAGTAGGATGGCGCGCTGGATCTCACGGGAGAACCAGTCGGTGCCGAGACCGAAGCCGACGGTGACGAACGGGGTCTGGCCGTTGGAGACGCGGTTGGAGTTGATCTGGTACTCCATGGTCTGCATGGCGTCGTAGATGGCCTTGCGGGTGCGGATCTTCGCGAGGATCTCACGCTCCTGCTCGAGCTCGTCGACGTCCTCATGGAACGGGGTGTCCATCGGCAGCGGCTCGCGGCCCTTCTCGAAGTGGAGCTTGGACGGCTCGTTGGCCTTCGCGTTGGCGACCTGGCGACGCGCGAACTCGATCGGCATGTCGTCGGGGATCATCTCGCGGGCCTCTTCGAGGAACTTCTCGTAGTCGAGCTTCGCGTAGCGGGCGAGATGCTCGTCGGCGCGGTTGGCGGTCTGGCCGCCGTACTGGCTGGAGGCCACGTCCTTCATGATCTGGGTGATCTGGGTGGCGGCGATGGCGATGGACTTCGGGGAGGCCATCGGCGCGTTGCCGAGCGTGAAGCCGTTGGCGAGCATGTCCCAGAAGTTCGGCAGGGAGCAGTTGGACTGCGCGGTGAACGGCGAGTAGTCGGCGTCGTGGAAGTGGATGTCGCCCTTCATATGGGCGTTGGACACGGCGGGCGGCAGCATGTTGAACGCGGCCGCCTTGGAGACGGCGCCGGCCAGCAGGTCGCGCTGGGTAGCGTAGACGTTGGCGTCCTTGTTGGCGTTCTCGTGGATGAGCGTGGGGTCCTGGTTGATGAAGCGGGACACGGCCTCGTTCACGTCGGTGGCCTTCGCGCGCTCGATGTCCTTGTCGAGACGGTAGGTGGTGTAGGCGCGGGCCACGTCGTACAGGTGCGCGTCGATGAGCGCATGCTCGACGAGGTTCTGGATGTCCTCGATCTTGGCCGGGCCGGCGTAGCGTTCCTTGATCTCGCCTTCGACCTGGTCGGCGAACGAGCGGATGAGCTTCTCCTCCTCCGGTCCGACCTGCTTGTCGAGGTCGCCGAAGGCGGCCTTGACGGCGGAGATGATGTTGATCGGGTCGAAGTCGACGATACGGCCGTCACGCTTCTCCACCTGGACCTGGCTGGACGTCCTGGTGGCTGTTGCGGTTTCGAGCACTTCGGTCTCCATCTCTTCTCCTCACCGGCCTTGGGCCTTGCTGCAAAAACTCCGTTCCCACGGCTCCTCCGGCGACGTTCCCGCACCCGGATTTCCGTGGGCCTCAGATACTGTACGACAACCCCGGCACCATATCTAGTCCCGCCACGCCGGCAGAACACTAGGACTAGTGTTCTTCGGCGGAATTCCGCCGCAAACTACGACTGTGTGATTAACGTAACAATCATCGGCCAGCGTGTCGCGGTCAGCCGAGGTTGGACTGCGTGCCGGCGATGTCCGCGGTGGCGGCCTGCGCGTTCTGCGCGGCGTCCAGACGGGTGCGCACGTCGTTGAGCAGGCTCTGCGCGCGCCGCGCCAACGCCTCGCCGATCTCCCACTGCCGCATCGACTGGTCGAGGTTGAGACCTCCGGCCTCCAGCGCCTGGACCGCCTGGATGAGCTTGTCACGGGCCTCCTCGTACGGCATGCGCGCGATGGCCTCGCGCTCCTCGTCGGTCAGCGTGGACGCCGGTGCCGCCTTCCGGGCCTTGTCGTCGGCGGTTGCGGTCACGGTCTTGTCGGTCATGGTCATTGCTCCTTCATATGTGGATGTTCGTCGTATGGCTGTCCGCCGTGGCAGTCATCGCCCCATCCGAAGACGGACCGTCGGACGGGGCGGGAGCGGGCGGGTCAGTCCGCGGTCGCGGTGACGACGCCCTTCCTCAGGGTCAGGGTGAGTTTTTCACCGGTCCGGACCAGCGAGGCGTCGTCCATCACGTGCCCCTGCTCGTCCTGGACGACGGCGTATCCGCGGTTCAGCGTGGATTGGGGGCTCAACGCGGTGAGCGAGGCATGCGCCTTCTCGATGGTGAGCGAGGCGTCGTCCACGATGCGCCGCAGGCCGATGTCGAGACGGTTCCGCGCATCGTCGAGGAACCGCTGGTGCGGCTCCAGCATGGTCAACGGCCTCGTCAGGCTCGGGCGGTTCGCATAGCCCTCGACGAGACGGATCTCGTTGTCCACGCGCGAGGAGATGCGCATGCGCATGCGCTGCAGGGCGTTGTCCACCAGCTGCCATTGCTCGCGCACGTCCGGCACCACTTTCTTGGCGGCGTCGGTGGGCGTGGAGGCCCTCAGGTCGACGGCGAGGTCGATGAGCGTCCAATCGTCCTCATGCCCCACGGCGGAGACGATCGGCGTGACGCAGGCCGCGGCGGCGCGCACGACGCCCTCGTCCGAGAATCCGACCAGATCCTCGAACGCGCCGCCTCCACGGGCCACGATGATCACGTCCACGTCCGGATCCTCGTCGAGCTTGCGGATCGCCGCGATGATATCCGGCGGGCATTGCGCGCCCTGCACATGCGCGTGCACGATCTTGAACCGCACGGCGGGCCATCGGAGGTTCACGTTGGTGACCACGTCGCCCTCGGCGCGCGCCTGGGGCGCGCAGATGAGGCCGATGCACTTGGGGAATTCGGGCAGCGGCACCTTCCGGTCCGCGTCGAACAGCCCCTCGCCCTTGAGCCGTTTGCGCAGCTCGTCGATCTGTTCCTTGAGCCCTCCGGCGCCGATCTTGCGGATGTCGTCGCCGATGAAGCTCAGACGCGTCTGCTTGACCCAGATGTCGGCACGCCCGTGGACGACCACGCGGTCGCCCTGCCGGAACTGCGCGGCGGCGGCGGCGAACGTACGCCATCCGGAGACGGAGATGGCCACGTCCTCGAAATCGTCGCGCACCGTAAGGTACGCGGACCCCGGACGCCGCGTGTTGATCTCCGTGATCTGGCCGCAGATCCACGCGGCCGGCCATTTCACCACCGCATTGTGGAACTTCTGGCTCAGCACGCTCACCGGCCATGGGTTCTCCGCCGTGGTCTCGGCGGCCAGCCTGGGCAGCTGGTCCATCGGCCTCGGCCGGTCGAGGCCGCCGGCGACGCCCGCCGTGGCGTTCATTTCGTAACTCATGCGCACCACTATAGTGACGCCTCCAAGGACCGGTAGATATCTACCGGTTCCCTTCCGTCTCCCATGACCGCCGGCGTGTCGTCACCGGCACCGTCATGGACGCCGTCACGAAAAGGCCAGCGTGGCGAGCAGCGCCGCATGATCCGAACCGGCGATCCTCACCACCTGCATCCGCCCGGCGGCGACGCCCCGGTCCACCACCACATGGTCGATGCCCGCGAACCGGGGCAGCAGGCCGCGGTCCGCCGGCCAGGTGAACGTGAAGCCGTGGCCGGACATCATCGCGGCGTCACGGAACCGCTCCCCGAGAAAGCCGCGGAACGGCGCATGATCAGTCGTGGCGTTGAAGTCGCCCATGAACACGAACGTGTCGTCCGTGTTCGAGCGCATCATCGCCAGCTCGTCCAACGATCGCTTCCATTGCCGCCAATAGCCGGGCACCGGGGCGGTGGTGTGCACGGAGACGAACCGGATACGCTTGCTTCCGGCGAACTCCACCGTGCCGCCGGGCATGAACGAGGCGCTGGAATCCACGTCGTCGTCCGAAGGGTCCTCCAGCGGGGCGGCGGACCACAGCCCGTTGCCGTACACGCCGTCGGAGCTGGAGATCTGGGAATACGGCAGATAGTCCTCGATGCCGGCTTTGCGCAACGCCTCGACGAACCCGTCGGTGGTCTCCTGCAGCGCCAGCACCTCGACACGCTGGTCGCGCACGGTCTCCACGACCGCCTCGGCGTCCGCACGCCCCTTGTACACGTTGAACGTCATCACGCGCGCATACGCGTCGGACGTGTCGGCGTGGGCCTGCGCCACGGCCGTAGCGGCACGCTCCGGCAGAACGTCGCGCGAAGCGAAGAACGGGTACTGCCACCACACGTTCACCGCGAGGGCCGCCATGGCGACAAGCGCCGCGACGAACCTCCTGGACGCCAACGCCGCCACGAGCGCGAACGCGGCGACGACGATGAACCATGGCGTCGCCGAGACCAGCACCGGCACGTACGGCAGCGCCTGCAAGTCGGAGGGCAGCGACCTCGCCAGCACCGCGACCATCGCCGCGGCGGACGACGCCACGGCCAAAGCGCCCAGCACGCGCCTGCGGAATCTCCCCCGCGCAGGACCGGACTCGACGCGCACTCCCCCGCCGCCGGACCGCGGACGCGACGCGGGCTTCCGAGAGGAACCGGTCCGACGGGCGGACGCGCGGCTCCGGCCGGAGGCGCCGGCCGGACCGGCGGAGGCACGCCCCGTCGTCTTCGAACGGCCGGACGTCGGCCGATGGGACTTCGACGCGTCGCCATCCTCCGACGTCGCACGCGCGAGCAGCTCGTCGCGCGCGGCATTCCGCGCCTGCGTACGGGAACGGTATACGTTCGTTCGATCTCGTTTCGTCATCGCCCCTCCTTCTGCCGTCTGTCACCTTACCGTGCCGGTGACGGACGCGCGTCCACGAACGACGACGACTCACATCATCCCGACATTCCCGCGTGGGGCCGGCCGAAGTCCGTGTACAATGGACCGCTGTCGCCTCGGTAGCTCAGGGGATAGAGCACCGCTCTCCTAAAGCGGGTGTCGTCAGTTCGAATCTGATCCGGGGCACGTCTCACCCCTTGGAATGCAACGGTTCCAAGGGGTTTCGCTTACTTCGCCTTGGCGGCCTGGCTGTCGATCCACTGGTTGGCGGCGTCGACGGCCTCCTGGAGGGTGACGGCGGCGGCCTTGTAATAGCGTGAGTCCTTCACGCCGGATGAGTCGAACAGGTTCTTCGCGGTCCGGTAGGTACCTTGAAGCATCGCGGAGACGGTCCGGGACCCGCTTAACCCGTCGAGCCGGTCCAGCGTCTTCCGCGCTTCGGAGAGCGTGTCCTTCAACGTGTTTTTCGCGGATTGCAGGTCGTCCGACACGGAACCGTCGTCCGACCGCGCGTCGCCGTCGGTCCCGTCATCCTGTGCGGCCTTGCGTTGGTCCTCCTGTTCGGCATCCCGCCTGGCCTTCAGTTCGGCGGCGCGGATGCGCAGATCCTGCGCGTCATCGTCCAGCTGGGACGCGTAGCGTCTCAGGTCCGCCCCGAACGCGTTCGACGGGCAGACCGCGGGCGGATCCTCCCGTTCCGCGCCGGCGGCGACGGCCGCCACCGCGGCTTCGGTCCATTCGTTCTCGGCCGTCGTGCAGACGTCGTACGCCCGACGCTGGTCCACGATGGCGAGTCCCGCCGCGACGAGCGCGAGGACGACGACCGCGACGAGCATGCGTGCCGTCCCGCGCCGGCGGCGACGTACGACGGGGAATTCGATGGTGGGCGCGGCATCGTCCGGAGGGACCGGAACCGCGCCGTCCGTGCCAGGCCCGGATGACGTTCCATGGGCGCGCCCGACATCTTCATCAGCCATGGGTCACCGACCTCCCTCATACGTCGACTCCACCGTCCTTGCCCGTCACTGTATCTCGCGACGCCGAACAAACGGAGTCATCGGATTCCGGCGCGTGCGATGTACGATGTCGGGTATGCGAATCGCGGTCCTCCTCCTGCATCCGGTGTGGTCGTTCGATCTCAACGCCACCATCCAGATCTTCGACGACAGCTCGCGGCCGCAGAGCACCATCGTCCTCGACTTCGTCTCGCCGTCCACCTCGATGGCGCTGGACCACGGCATGTCCATCGCGACCGAACCGCTCGCCGACTACATCGCGCGATGTGACGGCGTGCACGGCGACGGATGCGCCGGCACGCATCCCGACCTCATCATCCTGCCCGGGTTCGCCGACCCGTTCGCCATCGCCGCGGACCGTCGCACGGGCGACGACAAGGCCGCCCTGTTCTGCCGGAACCCCCATGACGCGCTCATGGCACGCGACTGGCTCAACGCCGAACGCGACCGGGGCTGCGAGATCGCCGCGATGTGCACCGGCGTCTTCGCACTCGGATGGATGGGGCTGCTCGACGGAGTCGACTGCACCACGCACCTGCCGTTCGTCGAGGACCTGCAGGCGCAGTTTCCCAAGGCCCTCGTGGCCAAGGACCGCGTGCTCACGCATGACGGACGCCGCCGCATCTGGACCGGCGCGGGCGGGTCGGTATGCCTCGACCTGTGCCTGGCCATCCTGAGCGAGCACGCCGGCGAGGCGGCAGCGGCGGACGAGGCGACGATGCTCGCTCTGCACTATCCGAGATCGGTGAACTCACGGCGCCGGACGACGCCCGCCGGCACGATGGCCTCGCATCGTCAGGACGAAATCACACTGCTCGCACGGCGGGTGCGCGAGCATCTCGGCCACGAGTGGTCGCTCCCCGCGCTCGCCCAGACCGCGCACATGTCGCCGCGCACGTTCCAACGCCGCTTCGCCGAGGCGATGGGCATGCCGCCGAAGCGATGGATACTCGAGCAACGGCTCAAGGCGGCGAAGGAACTGCTGGAGCTCACCGACCTGCCGATGTACACCATCGCCTCACGGGTGGGTCTGCACGATGCGGACTCGTTGCGCAAACGGTTCACGCTCGCGTTCGGGATGACGCCGAGCGAGTATCGCAGCCGCCATCGC
This sequence comes from Bifidobacterium sp. CP2, assembly GCF_018555635.1. Classification (NCBI taxonomy): domain Bacteria; kingdom Bacillati; phylum Actinomycetota; class Actinomycetes; order Bifidobacteriales; family Bifidobacteriaceae; genus Bifidobacterium; species Bifidobacterium sp. CP2. Next base: position 35,959 of record NZ_JAFEJX010000013.1, read on the forward strand.
CGCTAGACGCCGAAGCACGCCCACCCGGCGGGCCGAACGTCATGGTTGGCGCGATTGTCCGGTATGTTGGCGCGAACCACCCGGCCGGGCGACGCCATGTTCACGTTCACATGAATAGGCTAGCGGTTGTCACGCAATCCACCAGTGGATTTACCAACGGAGGTAAGAACCATGTGGCCTATTCTTCTCGGCCTCGTCCCCGCGCTCGGATGGGGATTCCAAGGCGTCGTCATGCAGAAGGTCGGCGGAACCACCGCCAACAAGCAGATGGGCATGACGCTCACCACGTTCGTGTTCGGCGTGGTCGTGCTCCTCGTCCATCCGGTCAGCTGGTCATGGACACTGATCGCCGCGGCGGCCATCAACGGCATCCCCTGGGCGATCGCCCAGATCCTCCAGATCAGGAGCTTCGACTATCTGGGCGTCGCACGCGCCATGCCGCTGTCCACCGGCATGCAGCTGACGATGACGACGCTGCTCGGCGCGTTCTTCTTCCATGAGTGGACCACCACCGAACAGATCGTGCTGGGCGTCGCCGCGCTGGTGCTCATCATCGTGGGCGTCGCGTTCACCGCCTACCAGGAGAAGAAGGAGCGTGGCGACGGCCCGTCGAACATCGTGCTCGGCGTCATCATCACGTTCATCTCCTCCCTGCTGTACGTGGCGTACGCGGCGGCCGGCAAGTTCTTCTCGGTCGACGCGCTCGACCTGCTGTTCCCGCAGGCGGCGTTCATGCTCGCGGCGACCATCGTCATCGCGTTCATCACCACCGGCGGCCGGTCCACCGACCCGCAGACCGGCGTGTTCGGCGTGAAGAGCTGGGCGAACATGTCGACCGGCGTGCTGTTCGCCACCGCCAACCTCACCATGCTGCTGTCGAACCAGATCAACGGTCTCGCGGTCGGCTGGACGCTGAGCCAGATGAACGTCATCTTCGCCACGCTCGGCGGTCTGTTCATCCTCAAGGAGAAGAAGACGCGCAAGGAGATGGCGTTCGTCATCGCCGGCATGGTGCTCGTGGCCATCGGCGGCGTGCTCATCGGCATCACGAAGGCGTGACGTGCGGCACGTGCGGAACGTACGCCGCATCACGCATCGGAAACACACGAAACGACACACGGAACACACGGAACAACGAGGTTTTTCCGATACGGAAGCCTATACGAAAGGAAGTATCACCATGATCAATGTCGGATTCATCGGCTGCGGCGCCATGGGACGCGACCACGTCAGGCGCATCACCGAACGCTGCGCCGGCGCGCAGGTCGTCGGCGTGTACGACACCGTCGTCGAGAACGCGCGCAAGGCCATCGACGACAACCGACTCGACGCGACGATCTACGATTCGGCCGAAGCGCTCATCGCCGACCCGAACGTCGACGCGGTCGTCATCGCCAGCCGCAACGACGTCCATCTCGAGCCGCTGCTGCAGGCCATCGACGCCGGCAAGCCGACCTTCACCGAGAAGCCGATGACCATCGACGGCGCCGACAGCTGGAAGGTCGTCCAGGCCGAGGTGGCCAAGGGCCGCCGCACCGTGCAGGTGGGCTTCAACTGGCGTTTCGACCCCGGCTACGACGCGATGAAGAAGTTCACCGCGGACGGCGGCATCGGCACGCTTCTCATGGCCGGCATGCGCCACTACAACGCGCAGGCGTCCACCAGCTACTACGGGACCGACAACGTCATCAACGACACGCTGATCCACAACTTCGACATGCTCCACTACATGTTCGACGACGACTTCACCGCCATCGAGATGAAGTTCGCGAGGATGAACTCGCTCAACCCGAACGGCGAGTCCCTGCGCGAACCGCAGCTCGCGGTCGTCGAGTTCGCGGGCGGCGCGCTGGCCACCGCGGAGGCGAACGTCAACTGCCAGTACGGTTACGACATCCAGTGCCGTCTGGTGGGTGAATCCGGCATCATCTCGCTGCCGGACGTCGCCACCCCGGAGGTGCGCCGCGCCGGGCAGATCAGCCATGCGATCTCGTCCGCGTGGTTCGACCGCTTCACCGAGGCGTACGACCGGGAGTTCGACCGGTTCTTCGCCAACATCGAGGCCGACCGCCAGCCGGGCGGCGTCGAGGCCACCGCTTGGGACGGCTACGTGGCGAACGTGGCGGCGGACGCGGCGCTCGAAAGCCTGCATCACGGCGGACGCATCAAGGTCGAGCTCAACGAGAAGCCGGCCCTGTACGCCATCTGACCGGAGCGCGGCGGAAACGCGAAGGGCGGCCTCCCCGCACGGGGAGGTCGCCCTTCGCGTCGTGTCGGCGTCGACGTGTCACGGCACGTCGGCCGGCGGTCAGCGACGGTCGCCGGATGCGGACGGCGACGACGCGGGCGCATCGGATGCATCGGATGCGACGGCCGCGTCGGCTGAGCCGCCGGACTTCAGCCCGTCGGCCATCGCCTTGCCGGCCATGTGCCCACCCAGCGCGCCGTTGACGAGGGTCTTCAGGTCGAGGCCGATGCTGTTCGACAGCCCCTCGCTGATCTGGCTCAGCGCGTTGGTGGTGTCGCCGACGAGCCTGGTGGTGTTGCCGTCACCGTACATGGTGATCGAATCGACCTTCGCAAGCGGCTCAGCGATGGCGCGGGCGATCTCCGGCATGATCTGGATGTACTGCTGGGCGATGATGAGCTGGTTGTTCATCGCGTTGTACGCGTGGCCCTGCGCCTCGATGCCGGCGGCCTCGCCCTCGCCCTTGGCCTTGAGGGCGGCGCCTTCGGCCTCGCCCTTGACGCGTGTGGCCTGCGCCTCGGCGTCGGCGGTCGCCTTGACGGCCTCGGCCTCCTGACGTTGACGGTACAGGTCGGCCTCGGCGTTCTTCTGCGTGGTGTACAGCTGGGCGTCGGCCTTCTGCTCGGCGGCGTAGCGGTCGGCCTCGGCCTGCTTGCGCACCGTGGCGTTGAGCTCCTTCTCCTTGACGGCGGCCTGACGGTCGGCCAGCTCGATGCGGCGCTCCTCGGCGGCGATCTCGGCGTCCTGCTGCGCGACGTTGAGCTCCTTGGTACGTTCCGCCTTGGTGATCTCGTAGACCATGTCCGCCTTCGCCTTGGCGTTGTCGGCGGTGGTCTTGAGCTCCGCCTGCTTCAGGTCGAGCTGGTTCTGGCGTTCGGCCACCTGCTGGTCGGCGGCGATGCGCGCGAGCTGCGCGTCCCGGCTGATCTGGGCGGCCATGTCGGCGCCCATGTCGCGGATGACGCCCTGACCGTCGGCGAAGTCCTGCACGTTGAACGTGACGAGCTCAAGGCCCAGGGCCTCCATGTCGGCCCGGGCCGCACTCGCCACGGTCTCGGAGAACTCGTCGCGGTTCTCCATGAGCGTGCGCAGCTCGGTCTTGCCGATGGCCTCGCGCATCTTGCCGAGCAGGACCTGCGTGACGTCGGCCATCATGCGCTTCTTGTCCTGGTTGAGATAGTTGCGTGCGGCGATCTCCAGCGGGTCGCGCTCGACGCCGTCGTGTCCGGTGAATTTCTCGACGCCGATCTGGAAGTTCGCGACGGCGCTCACGTCGATGAGGATGGCGTCCTTCGTGGGGATGGGGGTGTCCGTGTGGAGCTCCGACTGGACCACGCCGAGGGACAGCCAGTCGCGCCGGTAGAGGAACGGGATGATGATCGCGGCACGTCCGATGACGAAACGCCGGCCACCCGGCCCGGTGATGACGAGCACGCGGTCGGTGGGCGCCACCGTATAGCAGGCCACGGCCAGCAGGATGACGGCTATCACCGCCACGGGGATGATGAGCCACAACGGGCTGAGATTGAACAGATCGAACATGGACGGGGCTCCCTTTCTTCATCGTCCCGCGGCACCGCTGCCGCGATGGCTTTCGGCCGGTCGCCGTCCATCGCCTCGTATGCGGCGGACGGCGGGCCTTAGGTCACGATGATACCGTTCCGGGACGTTCCGAGGGGATGCCCCCGACGGAGTGTTCCGGAACGGACGGCGGATGCGCCGAAGGGAACCCGATGACGGACCGGCGCGGAGGAAGAGGCAATGGATCGGGAACGTCCCCGTCTCAGAAACCGAGGCGCGTGCGTCCGAACTGGTCGAGCCAACGCAGGATGGCGCCTTCACGCAACGCCCACGGGCAGATCTCGATCTCCTCGATGTCGAGCGCCTTCATGATCTCATCGGCCACCACGCCGCCGCCCACGATCTGCATGGTGCGCTCCGGGGTGATGCCCGGCAACGCCACGCGCTGTTCGGGGGCGATGGCGGCGAGGCGGGGCAGCCAGTCCTCCAGCTGCTCGCGCGTCATGACCATCGTGTCCTCGCGTCCCGGCTGACGCAGCACGGCGCCGGCGAGACGCGCGAGCGAACGGAACGTCTTGGACGTGCCGACCGCATGGTTCGGATGCTTGGATTTCGGGAACGCGTCCACCATCGGTTCGAGGATGCGTCGCACTTCCTTGCGCACGTCGTCCAGCTCCTCGGACGTGGCCACGCCGGAGGGCAGGAACTCGGTGGTGACGCGGCCGGCGCCGGCCGGCACGGACAAGGCCACGGTCGGTTCCTCGTCGGAGCCCATCGCCACCTCGAGCGAGCCGCCGCCGATGTCGAGCACGAGCAGACGGCCCGCGTCCCAGCCGTACCAGCGCCGCGCGGCGAGGAACGTGAGCCTGGCCTCGTCAGTGCCGGACAGCACGGTGACGGACTGGCCGATATGCTCCTCGATCTTGTGCAGCACCCTGTTGCCGTTGGGGGCCTCGCGGATGGCGCTGGTGGCCATGGCGAGCAGCTGCGTGATCTGGTATTCCTCGGCGAGCTTCATGCCGTCGTCCACCGCGGCGAGGATCGCCTCGATGCCGGCCTTCCTGATGGATCCGTCGTCCTTGAGGTATTTCATGAGGCGCACGGTGGTCTTCGTGCTGGCCTCCGGGTCGGGACGCGCGCCGGGCGCGGCGTCGACGATGAGCATGTGGATGGTGTTCGAGCCGATGTCGAGCACGCCGAGTCGGGTGGTGTGCGAGCGCAGGTTGACCATGCTGGATTCCTTGCAGTCCTTCGTGTTGTGTGCTTTGTTGTGTGTTGCGATGCCGTCGTTCGCCGCGTTGCCGTCGTGTCGGATGCCACCACGCGCCGCGTCAGGCGCGCAGCGTGGGCAGCCATGCGCCCAAGCGGTCCAGGCCCTCGGCGAGCGCCTCGCGCGATGCCGCATAGCTCAGACGCACGTGCGTGTCGGCGGTGGCGGCGCCGAAGTCGCGTCCCGGGGTCAGAGCCACATGCGCCTCGTCGAGCGCACGTTCACAGAACGTCCACGCGTCGAGTCCTGTGGACGAGATGTCGAAGTACGCGTAGAACGCGCCGTTGGGTTCCACTTCGACGGGGAGACCGATGCGGGCGAGCCCGTCGATGACGATGCGACGGCGCGCGAGCAGCTCCTGCCGGCGTCGTTCGCATACGGCGAGGCTTTCGGGCGTGAAGCAGGCGAGCGCCGCGTGCTGGGTGGGCGTATGGGCGCACAGATAGTAGTTGGTGGCGAGGTCGTCCACGGCCGCCAGCACGGCCGGGTCGTCGGGAACGATGGCCCAGCCGAGCCGCCATCCGGTCATGCCGAAGAACTTGGAGAAGCTGTTGCAGACGATGGCGCCGTCGTCGCAGGCGAGCACCGACCGGACTGCGACACCGTTCTCATGGTCCGCGAGGTCGAGGTAGGTCTCGTCGACGATGCGCCAGGCGCCGTGGTCGCGCGCGTAGGCGGTGACCTCGCGCAGGACGTCGAAGTCGATGGTGGTGCCGGTCGGGTTGGACGGGGACGTGATCATCACGGCCTTGGTGCGGTCCATCCAATGCGCGGCGACGAGGTCGCGGTTCAGGTGGAAGCGGGTGGCGGCGCTGGTGGGCACGTCGACGACCTTGCCTTCGAAGCTGTTGACGAGCTCCCGGTTGCACGGGTAAGAGGGGTCGGCGATGATGACCTCGTCGCCCGGGTCGACGGTCAGCGCGGTGGCGAGCAGGAGCGCCGCCGATCCGCCGGAGGTGATGACGATGCGCTTCGGGTCGATGTCGAGGTCGTGGCGTTCACGGTAGAAGTCGGCGATCGCACGGCGCAGTTCCGGCAGCCCCATGGCCGCCGTGTAGGGCAGCGCACGCCCGTCGTACTGCTCGCGCATGGCGTCGCGCACGGCCGGCGGGGCGCCGAAATCGGGTTCGCCGAGGGAGAGTTTGACGACGTCGATGCCGTCCGCGATCATCTCGTCGGCCTTCGCACCGAACACCATGGCGCGGAAGGGCTGCGCCTCGCGGGCGCGACGCGACATGACGGGCGTCGGGGCGGCCGACGTCGCCGCGTTCGAATCGGTCGGATCGGTCGCGGAACGGACGTCGTCCGCCGTTCCGGGCTGCGTTGCTTCACCACTGGTCATACCGCCCGTTGTATCGGCACGGCCCGACAGCGGAACCGCATGCCGGAGGCGTACCGGACGGACGGCGCGCAAGCGTCGTCGGACGGTAGAATCGGCGGTGGAACGACCTTCACGGACATTCAAGGAGGAACGAACGATGACGACGGAACCGCAGGCGCAATACAGACCGTACGGCAGGCTGAACGGCGCGCGATACGAACTCGAACAGACCGGCGAGGATACGGTGAACGTCGCGATTCTGGGCGCCGGATCGATCGCCAACACGATGGCGAAGACGCTGGTCGCGATGGCCTCACCCTCCACACGGTACTCGCATCTGATCCACCCGTACGCGGTGGCGGCGCGCGACTTCGACCGCGCCGAGGCGTTCCGTGCCAAATACGGGTTCGACAAGGCGTACGGCTCGTATGAGGAGCTGGTGGAGGACCCGCTGGTGGATCTCGTCTACATCGCCACCCCGCACAACTTCCACGCCGAACAGGCGATTCTATGCCTGAGCCACGGCAAGAACGTGCTCGTGGAGAAGGCGTTCACCGCGAACGTCAGGCAGGCCAGGGACGTGTTCGCCGAGGCCGGGAAGACCGACGGCCTGCTCGTCACCGAGGCGATCTGGACGCGCTACCAGCCGAGCCGCCAGATCATCAACGACCTCATCGCCTCGGGTGAACTGGGCGACATCCGCATGGTGCGCGCGGACCTGAGTTACGAGCCACACGGCCGCGACCGCATCACGAACCCGGCGCTGGCCGGCGGCGCGCTGCTCGACGTGGGCGTGTACGCGCTGAACTTCATCGACATGGCCGTCGGCGCGGACCACGGCCGTGCGATCGCGTCCATGCAGACGACGATGACGCCGTACGACACGGGCGTCGACGCGACGAACGCGACCATCCTCACGTATGACGACGGGCTCATGGCCGTGGCGACGAGCTCGCGCGCGGTCGCTTCGGACCGTTCCGGCGTGATTGAGGGCAACAAGGGCTATGCGGTCGTCGACAACATCAACAACCCGCTGGGCATCGACGTGTACGGGCTCGACCACGAACTCGTGCGCCACATCCGCGTGCCCGGCCAGCTGACCGGCTACGAGTACGAGGTGGCGGCCGCCGCGAACGCGATCCTGGACGGGCATGCCGAATGCCCGGCGATGCCGCACGCGGACACGCTGCGCATCATGTCCCTGATGGACGAGATCCGCGCCGCGTGGGGATTGAAGTACCCGTTCGAGGAGTAGGCCCTGCCGGCGGGACCGACCGCTCCCCTACCGTCTGCGCGCCAACGCCCACCCGAGCAGGGCGAGCGGGACCGCGCAGGCGGTGAAGAGGGCGGGCAGGAACATGCCGACGTGCGGTCCGGACGCGTCGAGCACGACGCCCGCTGCGGACGAGCCGATCGACGTGCCGACGGTGCCGGCGGTGGTCACCCAACTCAGCCCCTCGGTGAGACTTTCCGGAGGCACGAGGTCCTTGACGATGAGGTTGCCGGTGGTGAACAGCGGCGAGACGACGAGGCCGGACAGCACCTCCACCAGGCCCAGCAGGACGAGGTTGTCCATGACGAGGCGGAATCCCACGTAGCCGACGGTCAGCAGGCACAGGAACATCACCATGTGGCGCCAGTGCGAGCCCTTGGGGCGACGGGAACCGAACACCATGGCGCCGGCGCACGAACCGACCGCGAACATGGCGAGCTGGAGACCGAGGAACCGTTCCAGCCCCATGGATTTGATGGATGCGGTAATCGACACGTCGAACGCGGTGAAGCTCATGTTAAACACCACGAACACGATGAGCAGGGGCAGCACGCCGCCGTAGAGCAGCACGCTCCTCGGCTTCGCGCCCTGCCGGCGCAGCGTCCCGAGGCTCAGCCGGTCGGCGTTCCCGTCCCCGGCCGCAGTCTTCCCGTCCTTCGCGCCGTCGACCTCCGTCACAGCCGGCCGGACCTCTACGGATTCGACCATGGCGGGCGGCTGCGTGGATTTGAGCGCGAAGAAGACCGCACCTCCCACACCGCAGGCGACGGTCGGGACGAACAGCTGGCTGACGGGGTGCACGGACGTGGCGAGCCATGCGGCGAGGATGGGGCCGAGGATGAACACGACCTCGTCGATCGCCGCCTCCATCGCGTATGCGGTGTTGAGCAGCGATTCGCCGTCGGCGACGCCGCGCAGCGCGTACGCCCACCGGGTGCGCACGAGCGCGCCGAACGAGAACTGCGTCAGCCCCATCACGATGGCGAGCGCGAACAGCAGCGGAATCGGCACGCGGAACAGCGCGGCGAACGCGAACGCGAGCATGGCCGCGACCTGCACGGCGAGCGCCGTCCTGCCGACGCGCCGCTGGCCGAACCGGTCGAACAGCCGCGCGTAGAACGGCGTGACGCAGGACAGGGCGAACACGTAGGTGGCGCTCATGGTGCCCGCTATCGTCCAGTTGTCGTACAGGTGGTTGAGGGCGAGCACGATGCCCAGGCTCATCATGGAGATCGGGAGCCTGGCCACGGCGCCGGAGACGCAGAACGCCTTGGCACCGGGGATGCGGAACAGCCGGGCGTAGGGGGATCCGGCCACGGCCTTGGAAGCGGAGGTGCCCTGGCTCACGGTCATGCCCGCACCGTCCCTTCCGTCCGGACCGGGTTCTCCTGCGGGACCGGGTTCTCCTGCGGGACCGGGCCTTCCGACGGGACCGGGCCTTCGTAGATGAAGATGTCCTCGCCGTTGCCGGCGGGTTCGTCCGGATGGTCCTTGGCGTAGCATTCGGCGGTGCGTTCGAGCCCCTTGTGGTCGTAGAAGCCCACGTCGCAGCTGGAATCGGTGTGCAGGTAGTAGCGTCCGACGCCTTCGGAGGCGAAATAGGCGAGCATCCGGCGCCAGAGGGTGCCGCCGACGCCGTGTCCGCGCGCCGCGGTGGCGACGAGGAACAGCTCGAGTTCCGCGGGGGCCCTGTCGTTGACGCCGATCCGGTCCTCCAGCCGCTCCTCCATCCGATGCCATGCGTTGGTGCGTGCGAGCGCGGCCGCGCCTTCCTCCGTGGCGGCGAGTTCGTCGTCGACGCGCGCGAGCGCGGCCGGAACTTCGGGGAACAGAGTCGGCCGGCCGGCCACCCTCGACAGGGTGACGCCCATGAACGTGCCGTCCGTCCCCTGCGCGATGTCGGCGCGCGTGGCCGGTTCGAGATAGTGGAGCACGAAATGCCGCGAGGTCATCCTCGCGATGTCCGGGTCTCCGGGTTCGTCGACGCCCCAGGTGAGGTAGAACTGGTCGGCGATGACGTCGAGATCGTCCCACTCCATGGGACGGTAGGTGATTGCGGTGCCGTTGGTTGCGGTGTCCGTCGCAGCCATGATGCCTGTACTCCTTGTTGTGGTCGTTCGGCACGTGCGCCCGCCCACACGTGCACGCACGAGGGTCGCGGGTTCCTCCGACGAGACGTTCGCGGCGCGTTCCCACCGCGGGACCCGCTGTCCCGCCGTCCGGCGCCGCCGCCCCGCATGGGGATGGCGCCGCATCGGACGCGGGATGGGTCTAATCGTCGTCGGATTGCTCGGGAACTCCGGAGCTCAACTCGGCAATGATGTCCTGTTCTGTTTTCGCCTCGGCGCGCAGTTCTCGGTTCCGCTCGTCGGGCTCACTCACATAGTAGAGAGCCGCGTCGATGCTGTCCAGCGGCAGGCCCTCCACCGCGGCGAGCAGGAGACGGTAGAGATCGAGCTGCGCGAGTCTCTCCGCACGTTCCTTGGTGGTACGCGGCCGACGCCCGGTCTTCCAGTCGATGACGGTGTACCGTTTCGAATCGTCCTCCGGGTCGAGGCCACCGTGGAAGACGGCGTCGAGCTTGCCGTTGGCGATGATGCCGTCCAGTTGGGGCAGCGAGACGACGATCTGCCGTTCGGCCCATGCGGGGATGCGCCGCGCCCATGGGGATGCGGCGAGGCGACGCTCCCAGGAGAGCAGCCGCCGTTCGACGGCATCGTCCGGTTCGTCAGCGCCGAGCCCGGCGAGCATCGTCCGGCGTGTCGGATCGGGGAACGTTCCGGCATCCACCCCGGCCACGGCGTCGGTTCCGAGCAGGTCCTTGCCGGGGATGGCCGCGTCGATGAACCGTTGCGCCCACGCGTGGAACCGGGTTCCCGCCGAGGCGGACGGCGAGGCGACGGACGGGATGGGCCGTACGATGCTCCTCCAATACCGGCGTTCCTCGCGCTCGCCCAAGGTTCCGGCGCGCACCTGCAGACCGGTGACGCTTTGGCGCGATCCGGCGAGGATGCGCTGCGCCTTGGTCCTGACGGCTTCGTCGAGGGTCTCGCCGGACAGCGAGCCGCTCATGAGGTCATCGTCCGCGACCAGCATCCGCGCCCGTTCGAGCAGGGGCCCCACCGGTCCTTCCGCATCGGCGGCGGTCTCCCGGACCGCCTGTACGGTCTCGGCCGCCCGCCGCAGACGTTCGGCGAGCGCCGGCGTCAGCCCGACGGGCCATGGCAGGCCGTCCGCATCCCGTTCGATGTCGTACGGCCCGTTCCACGCGTCCGTCACCAGCACACGTACACGGGACTTCGCCGCCTCGCCGGCGAACATACCGGCCGGTAGGGGGACGCCGCGGCCGGCCAGCGTGCGGACGTCCGTCGAGGCATCCGTCGAAGCGTCCGTCGGGGCGTTCCTGGACGGCACCGCGGCGCCATCCGCACCGTCCATGTCATCCGCGCCGTCCGCGCCGGAGCCGTCCTTTCCTATGGTGACCGCGTCGGCGCGGGAATGCAGCGCGTCGTGCACTTCAAGCCAGAAGTTGGACGGCTTCGCTGACCTGGGTTTCCCCTCGATCAAGGAGGGATCGCGCAGGGGCGAGGATGTGCGCGCATAGGTGAGCAGCACGTCCGTCCTGGCTCTGGTCAGCGCCACGTACATGAGCCGCCGTTCGTCGGCGTGCAGCCGCCTGCCGTATTCCTCCTCCTGGGTCAGATACCGGGAGTCCGGGTCGGCACCTTCCGAGCCGTCTCCGTCGTTCCGCAGCGAGCCGTACACCTCGTCGTCGATGCGCTCCACACCGTCCAGCGCGTTCAGCGAGGCGATGGGGTCCGAATCGGCGGAGGCGTCGTGCGGGAATCTGGGGAGGATGCCGGCATCGACGCGGATCGGCACGGGTACGGCGGTGGGGTCGTCTAGCCATGTCCTGGCGCTCTCCCGATATTCGGGAGCCGTCCAGACGCCTTGCTCGAGGCCGCCGGGGTGCGCAACGTCCTCCTCCACGGAGAGATTGTCGCCCTGACTGCTGGGGAACACGCCTTTCTCCAGTCCCACGACGGCGACGGCGTCCCACTCGAGGCCTTTGGACTGATGGACGGTCATGAGTTCCACGTCGGCCTTCCGGTCGGCCCCCAATGCGGCCGCCTCGTCCTCGATGGAGCCCAGCGCATCCACCCATGCCATGAATCCACGCAGCGTGGGCGTGGCGTCGGCCGCGATCTCGGCGGTGTAGGCGTCCACCAAATCGGTCACGGCCCCGATGGGAATGCGCGCGAGGGTGGGGTTGACGGTTCCATCGTCCGAATGGAGCGCTTGGGCCACCACGGTGTCGATGTCCAGATCGAGGGCTTCCGCCGCGGCCCGCACCACGTCCTGCAGCGGCCCTCCGACCATGTCGTCCACACGGCGCAGCATGCGCGAGCAGCGCAGGACCGCATGTCTGGCGTACCCGTCCAGATGTCCTTCGCGTTCCAGTTCGTCCCCGAGGTCGTCCTTCATGAGCAGGTCGGGCAGGAACACGGCGTTGGCCACTTCGGACCGGTGTTCGCGCACCAGCGAAGCCCACTGGGACCGCGGCGCATCGGCGGGGACCACGCCGGCGACGGCGAGCGCACGGTAACGGCTTTCGGTGTTGTCGGCGTCGGCGAGCGATGCGAGCGTCGAGAGCGCCTGCGCGTCGAGTCCGAACCGCGGTGTGGCGAGCAGACGCATCAGGCTGTTCGTGTCGGTGTGGTCCGAGACCACGCGCAGCAGGGCGAGCAGATCCCTGACTTCGGGGCGTTCGAGCATGGCGGAGTAGCCGACGACGGCTGTGGTGAGACCGGCCTGCTCCAACGCCTGCTGGTAGAGGGGCATGGCCTTCTTGGATCGGAACAGCACCGCGGCGGTCTTGGATTCGCCGTCGTGTCCGGTCTCCTTCCGGACCGCGGCGCAGAAACGGACCACGCCGTCGATCTCCTGGCCGAGGGTGTCGTATCCCAATGCGCCCACGGTGCCTTCGGGGGCGTCGTCGAGGGTGCTGAGCGGCCGCACGTCGACTTCGCGCATCAGCGAGCTGCCGGGACGTCTGGGCTCCTGCCGCAGCGGCAGGGTGAGGTCGTTGGCCGCTTCGAGCACGAGTCTCGCGTTGCGCCTGGTGACGCTCAGCGCATATGGCCGCTCCTCCGCCCGCATGTGGAAATCCCGTTGGAACATGCGGAATGCGCCGGGGCTGGCGCCACGCCACGCGTAGATGGATTGGAACGGGTCTCCCACTGCGCTCACCGCCGTGCCGCCGCCCTGGAACAGTGTGGCGATCAGCGTGGCCTGCGTGGTGGAGGTGTCCTGGTATTCGTCGAGCAGCACGTGACTGAACCGTTCGCGGTAGCGTTCGCCGATGGAGGGGAACCGTGTGACCAGCTGGTAGGCGGCGATGGTGAAGTCGCTGAATTCGGCCATGTTGCGCCGCCGCTTCTCGTCGGCGTATTCGGAGACGAGCCTCAACAGCAGGTTGCGACGCTCCGCTGTGCCGGCGAGTCCGGCGCAGGTGAACAGGCACAGGTCATGCTGTATCCGACGCTGCCGCTCGACCTTGGCCTGCCATGTGGCGTCCGTATCCTTTTTCGTCCGTTTCGGCTTGGGCGGTTTCGGACGCTCCTCCGGGACAGTCTCGTCTCCGATGGCGTCGCGCACCCGGGCGATGAACGCGTCGTCCCACGCCCGTACGGCCGCGATGGCCTGGCGCATGTCGGTGACGCCGTCGCCGATCATCGCGCTGCCGATGGCGTTCGACAGTCCGAGCACCTGCTTCGACAGCGCCGAGAACGAGCCCAGGTCGGCGTCGCGCAGCTCATCGGCGTGCCGTCCGATGACATCGCCGGCGAGAAGGAGCGCCCCGGCTTCGCTCAACGGCTGCGTGTTCTGATCGAAGCCGACGAGCAGGCCGTACTGGCGCACGATGGTCTGGAAGAACGCGTCATACGTCGCGATGGTGGGTTTGAGGAACGCCCTGTCCGCATTCGCCGCCCTATCCTCTCCATCGTTCCCCGAAGAGAGCACGGCCGTGGAGACGCGGTCGAGCAGCTCTCCGGCCGCCTTGCGGGTGAAGGTGAGGCCGAGAATGCGTTCCGGGGCCGTGCCCCGGCCGATGAGTTCGATGATGCGCCGGGTCATGGTGTAGGTCTTGCCGGATCCGGCGCCGGCGACGACGAGCACGTCGTCATGGACCGGGGCGCCGATGACGGCCGCCTGCTCAGGACTGTCGGTGAATGTCGTGGTCATGCGAGCCTCGTTTCGAAGATGGTGTCCACGGCGCCGGCGCATGCCGGGCACACGTCCTTCATGCGGCATCGGCCGATGTGCCGTGCGGTGGGATGCGCGACGATGGTCGCGGACCGGCTGGCGGCGGCCGCGTAGAACACGCGGGCGATCATGGTCAATGCCCAGAGCGCCTGTGTGCCGTCGAGGGACGCGAATTCGCGCCATGCCTCATCCGACACGTCATGCAGGCCCTCCGGCCTGCGCTCCGGATGCGGATGCGGCATATCGAGCAGCTTGTCCGCCGACGGATAGTGGAAGCGTTTCATGAACGCCTCGGCGTTCAACGTGCCGCCGGTGAACAACGCCGGCTGATAAGCGCCTTCCGGCGCGTAGCTTTCCGCGGGGGTGTCGTTGCAGGCCACGTGGAACAGCGCGCTCTGCGCCACGGGCGTGACGTCCTCGAGCCGCACGTCCCCTTGTTCGGGGAAGGCGAGTCCGAGTTGGTAGCACACGAGCTGCAGGTCGTTGGCGGCCTGCCTGATGGTGGGCGGCTGCCCGGTCTTGTAGTCGATGAGACGTATCCGGGTCCCGCCCCGCACCGTCCGTGTCTCCTTGCGGTCGATGCGGCCGGACAGCCGGACGGTCAGGTCATCGCTCATGCCTTCAGGCCACCCGCCGACGAGCGTTCCCATGAGCGCGCCCAGTTCGTGGGCGGTGACCGCATGCATGCCGGGCAGCCCGTTGTATACGGGCAGCAACCGCGCGAGGGTGATCCGGGCCGTGAACTCCTCTTCGCAGTCGGCCCGTTCCAGGGTGCCGATGTCGAAGTTGTCGCCGTTGCGCCCAAGATAGTCGGGCTCGTTGGAGGAGACGAAGTATCCGGCTATGGCGGCGAGCGCCGTCTCGGCGTCGGCGTCCTTGCGAATCATGGCATACCGGTCCGCGGGATCCCCCACGGCGTCCGGGTCGGGCCTGAGACCTTCGTAGATTGCGCGCAGCCGCGACAGGACCGCTTCGGTCCGTTCCTCGCGCCCCGAGCCGGCCATGAAGCCGGGCATATCGAGTCCTTCCTCGCTGCCCTGCTGCGCCACGGCGTGGATCAGCGTGCCGAAGCCGGCGGCCACACTGCCGGGGCGTGGCCCGGCGAAGCGGTTCTCCAGCATCCAGCACACCGGACAATCCCAGATCCGGTCCACCGCCGATGGCGACAAGGTCGCCACTGGATGGGCTTGTCCGGACGAGACCGGAACGGCTTCCCGCCCGTCATTCCGCCCGTGAGGGGTGCCTTCTTGTGTCGCCGACGCGACGTCATCGCCGTCGCCCCGATCACTTGGGTTCCGCGTCGGGAACGACCAGTTCTCTGGCTCGGCGGATTCGATGCCGTGCCGTGCGAGCAGCGCCAACGCACGTGCCGCGTCCTTGGCTCCGGCGTCATCGGACGCGTCGCGCGCAAGCGTGATGCGCGCGGCCGCGACGAGACCGCGCGGATCCGCGTCCAGACCGTCATACCCGTGTCCGCGTTCGTCGCCCTTCGCCTCGCCACCCGTGGAGCCCGCGTCAGACGCGGCTCCCGCGGCGCTTCCCACACCGGTGTAGTCGGCTTGTCCGCGGTCGAACCGTTCCGGCATATACCCGTAGAGGAAGTCCGAAGGCGTGAGGTCGTCGTTGCGCACGGCGCTGACCGTCACCGTGGCCGATGCGCCGATGGCCCGGGTGAGCGCCACGAGCAGCCCCTTCTTCTCCGAAGACAGCACGGCCGTCAGCCGCGGGTCGGCCATGCCGCGGGACGTCTCCAGGCCGCCGCCCGCATATTCCCCGTGGAGCATGATGTCGGCGAGGTCATCCCCGCCGAAGAGCGTCCCTCTCTCGGCGAGGTTGGGCCATACGCCCTGCTGCAACGCGGGCATCCACACGTGCGTCCAATGCCGTCCCACGGCGCCGGCCGGCGTGGAGAGCGTGACGGCCTGTTCGACCGGCCCCACATGGGCCAGCGAATCGGCTTCGATCTGCATGGACCGTACCTGCTCGGCGAATGCGACGATGTCATGGCCGGCGGTGCCGCCTTCCGCGTATTGGAACAGACGCATCGCCGCGTCCAGGCGATCGTTGGCGGCACGCCCTTCGGACGTATTCGCCAATGCGGCGGTCTGCCACGCCCCAGCCACGCCCATGGCATCCCATGCGAGCGAGAGGACGTACTGCGGCTCACGACTCTCCAGCCCATCCAGACCCGCAGCCACCGCACCGACCGCATGCCACAGCCTGCGCCATGCGCGAATCTGGGGGTCCCTGCCCATGACATGGGCGATCATGTCCATGATGTCCGAGGCGGGCGCCTGCGCGTCGTCGAACGCGAGCATCACGTAGAGGGCGTTCGTCGAGAACCCCATGGCCTCGTCATGCGGCGCGGAGCCGCCGATCAGGGAGTCGTCGACCGTCTCGCCGGATGCGTCCGACCGCGCCTCGCGCGCATCGTACCAACGCCGTGCCATCTCACGCCACGCCCCGGTCAGACCGCTCAGACCCGCGGCGCCTGGAATCTCGTCATCCGCTTCGGCGGCGGGTTCCCCGGAACCATGCCGGGCGTCGTCCGGAAGGATGTCGGCGAGCGACACCAACGCATTCATCGCCGATTCGACGGCCGCAAGCCGCGCGGGACGACCCTCCCCGGGTTTCGCACCGGTGGTGATCAGCGGGCACGCCATCAACGAGGCGACGCGGGACCTCACGTAGCGGGATGTCTCCTCCGGAGCCATCAGGCATCCCATGATCCCCTGACGGCGCAGGCGCGCAAGCTCGATCAGGGAGAACAGTCCCTGCACGAACGGCTCATCCCTGAGCGGCCTGGTGACGGACGAATACCGCACCGGCACGCCATCCCGTCGCAGCCGTTCGCCGAACATCCGCACCGTGGCGTTGTCGTGGGCGATGACCGCCATCGTGTTCCACGCCTCGCCGAAGTCGAGGTGCGTCCTCTTGATCCTCCACACCACGTCGTCGAGCTCCTCACGGGGACTGCGGTAGAGCGCCGCCCGCAGCGACGTGTCGTCCGGCTTCGTTCCGACCGGCGTGATGGGCAGACTTCCCTCCCACCGCGCGGGCTTGCCGGGACGATCGGGCAACGCCGTCATCTCGTTCTCCGGGGACGGGATGGACAACGCCACCCGCGAAACGACGAGATCGCGGTAGCTCGGGGCCCCCGGTTCCGGCGACGGACCGGACAGGACGGCGCGTTTCGCCTTCAACACCCCGTCCACGGCGCGTCCGAAGACGTATTCGGGATAGGAGCCACGGAAGGTCTGCACGGCTTCATCGGGGTTGCCGACGAGCAGCAGCCTCGTTCCCGCGCGGTGGAGGGCCTCTAGGAAGCGCAGTCCCGCAAGCGTGGTGTCCTGGAAATCGTCGACGACCAGCAGCGCGGGCGACGTGGCGGACCGCGCGCCGTCGCGCAGAGCGGCGGCACCGTCCACCAACAGCCGCGAGGCGTCCAGACGGTACTGGCCGCGATAGTCGTCGCCTATGGCCCGCTCGTATTCCCGGCGCAACGCGAACGTCAACCGCCATTGGACATCGAGACGCTCCGCACGCCGCCAGGCGTGTCCGCGGCCCGCCGCACCGATCGTCTCCCGCAGGGCGCCCAGGGCGAGGGACTCGCGTTCGCGGTCCACGCCGAGCTCGTCCATACGCGCCAGCATGTCACGCAGCTGGCCGACGAACGCCGCGGAGATCCCGCGCTCGAGCATGGAGACGGTATCCGCGTCCCCCTCCCCGGCGGACGCCGCACCGTCCCTGTCATCCGTCACCACCGACGCCGTCCATCCATCGTCGGCGAAGTAGGAGCGCAGCAGCAGACAGGTGGGGCACAGGTCGCCGGTGCGCGCGTGCATGAGATGGGTCGCGAGCACCTTGCGAAGGAGCGCGTCCTGCTCGGCGCCGTTGAGCAGCTTGGGGGCGGGAGCCCCGGCATCGAACGCGACCGCGGCGAGCACGCGGTATGCGAGCGCCGAAAGCGTGGTGACCGGACGCACCTGCGAGGAGGCTCCGATCCGGCGGATCACCCGGTCGGCCAGTCCGTCCGCGATGACCCTGTTCGACACGGTCATCACCGCCTTGTCGTCGCCGTACGTCTTCAGGCCACGCACAAGGGCCTCGAACGCGTACTCCGTCTTGCCGGTGCCGGGAGCCCCGGAGACGAGCAGCACGTCCTGCTGCACGGCCGGGGAATCCCCCGCAGGGCCGTTCAGGAGCGCGTCCAGCGCCTCGTATGCTTTCTCATTGCCAGTCATAGCCTCCAGCGTAGGACCGCCGCCGACCATCCGGTAGATATCTACCGGAAAAACCGGCATGTCATGGCGTTATCGCGACACGCCCATCATTGCAACGTCTCCCACACCATGGCGGACAGATTCCGGATGGACGCCTGGGCGGCGTCGGACGACGTGACGGACGAGGTCATCACCGCGATCGCATAGTCGCCCTGCGTCGGCGCGCCGTCGATGGCGCCGGACGTGTCGTCCGTGGAGAACACGATGGCCGCGTCGTTCTCCACGCCGGCGATCTCGCCGGTCTTGTTCGCACAGCTCACGCCTTCGGGCAGTCCTCCCGGGATCTTCGCGCGCCGCGTCTGCGCGAGGAGCAGGTCGAGCATGCGCCGGCTCGCCGCCTTGGACACGAGTCCGCCGCGCCAGACCGCGGCCATGAACCGCCCGGCGTCCTGCGCGGACGTGGTCTTGCGGTTCGGGTCGCCGTCCGCCACGCCGATGGCCTGCGTGATCTTCGTGGAGGAGAAGCCGTATCGCGCGGCGGTGCCGTTCACCACGTCGAAGCCACGCTCCATGTCCCCGTCCCCCAGACGTTCGATGAGCGCGTTCGTCGCCTCGTTCGAGCTGACGGTGATCATCTGGGTGAGCAGCCCGTCCACCGTGGAGTCCTCGGCGAGAGCACCGTCATCGAACCGTTGGAACACGGCGAGCATCACATACAGCTTGATGACGGACGCCGCATATCCGGCGTGCACGTCCACGGACGTCGACGCGCCGGTGGACAGGTCCTCCACATACACCTGCCAGGAGCCTTGGTAGCCCGCGGTCCTCGCGCGAATGACCTCGCCGAGGCCGTCCATCCGACGCTGCATGAGCGCCTTCGCGTTAGGCTCGGGGACGGCCGCCCGGGCCATCGCCCCTGCGGACCGCGCCATGCCCGTGCCCCGTGTCCCGGAGGCCGCCGCGGAATCCGCGTCTCTCAGTTCCCCCGCCACGCGGACCGCTCCGATTCCCAGCGACACCGCCGAGGCGAGCATGACCACCGCAAGCGTGGACGCCATGGCCCGTCTGGTGCGACGCGCCTTCCGCGCGCGCTCCGCGTTCCGTCCCACATGCCGTCCGATCCGATTGTCCGTCACGCGACGACAGCGTACCGAACGGTGGCTACGTCCGCGACCGCATGCCCCGTCGCCCCGTCATCCCACGTGAACCGTAGGATGGACGCAGGAGCGGAAGGAAAGAGGACATGCCAGCAAGCAACGCAGCGCCACCGCGGATTCCCGGCTACACGTACATCCGGACGCTCGGCGATGGGTCGACGGCGAGCGTGTACCTGTACCAGCAGCGCACCCCGAACCGCATCGTGGCGGTGAAGGTCTCGAAGGATTCGATCAATCCGCGGGCGGCCGCGCAGTTCACCCGGGAGGCCGATACGATGGCCCGGCTGTCGGGTCACCCGAACATCATGTCGATCTACGGCGCGGGGGTGACGTCCTCCGGCCAGGGATACATCGTGTTCGAATACGCGCCGAACGGCACGTACAAGGAGATCACGCAGGCGCATCCCCTCACCTGCGACCAGATGCTCGATCTGGGCGTCAAACTGGCGGGGGCGTTGTTCACGGCGCATCGCGCCGGCGTCATCCATCACGACATCAAGACCAGCAACGTGCTCGTCAACGCGCAGGGGCTGCCGGTGCTCGCGGACTTCGGTATCGCGTCGGGCATCTACGACAAGCGGTTCACCGGCTACTCCCTGCCCTGGGCGCCGCCGGAGGTGCTCACCGGGCATGTGGGGCAGGAGGCGGCGGACATCTACTCGCTCGCGGCCACCCTCTACGCCACGTTGACGGGACGGTCCCCGTTCGAGTACGGCTACCATCCCCGGACGCCCAACGAGCTCAAGGAACTGATTCTGGACAAGCCGCTGCCCGCCCTGAACCGTCCGGACGTGCCCGCGGACGTGGAGCGCGTGCTGCGCAAGGCCATGGCGAAGGACCCCGACGACCGATACTATTCGGCGTTGCAGTTCGCACGCGAGATGCAACGCGTGCAGCAGGCCCATTTCGGCCATATGACCCCGGTGGTCGCCGAAGGGCAGCCGCCTTATCCGTCGCATCGTGCGGCGGTCGCGCCCGGCGTGCGGACGACGCGTCCGACGGAACGGCGTTGGGTCCGCCCGCTGGCCGTCGCGGCCGGCGTGGTCGCGGCGATCGCCGCGGTATCGCTGGCGTTCGCCTTCGTCATCATCCCACGGTCCGATTCCCATGCGACCGGTTCGCAGGCCACGGTGAGGACCCCCGGCACCGGTGAGGGCGACGGCTCCGCGGCGGCCGGTCCCGATGCGACGGAGACGACTCCGGTCCCGTCCCCGTCCGACCTGTACGGCGCCTACGACGCGGACGGAACGGTGACGTTCCATTGGACGAACCCGGATCCGAAGGACGGCGACACCTACGCATGGCAGCCCGCCGAAGGGTCGGGGGAAGGGGCCGACGGACAGGCCAGGATGGTCAGGGAGACCCAGGTCACCGTCGACGCCGATCCCGACGCCGCCCAGACCTGCATCCAGGTCTCCATCGTCAGGGCGGACCGGCGGATGTCGGACGCCCCGGCCACCGCGTGCGCCGCGAAGCCCGTCTCCGGCGATTAGCGGACCGGCGGAGCACCGCACGGAGTCGCGGTATTCCGGGCGACACGCCGCATGTTCCGTAAAACCGGGTGACATGGGGCGGGTGCCGTAGCGGCGCGTTACATTACAGATATATCCACACGTTCATCGGGCGGGAAACGACGGGAGAAGGTCATGGCCAAGTCGTCACAGGCTTATGAGAGGCGACGCAGGATAGGCGCGCTGCTACGCCGCCTGACGCCCTCGGGCAGTCGCGCATGGGTGACGCCCGTCATCACGCTGCTGCTGATTCTCGCCGGCATCGCCGGCGCGATCGTCATCAGCTCCGTCATGCAGCGGCATGTGCAGCTGGACGACGGCACGGTGTGGGTCACTTCGCTGAAGAACCGCAAGGCGGCGCGCTTCAACGTGAAGCTGCGGGAGGCGGACGCCGCCGTGGCCTCGTCGGCCCAACGCTTCGACGTCGCCCAGAACGGTTCGGACACGGTGCTGGACGAGGGCGGGAAATCCTCCGCCATCAAGGCTTCCACCATCGCGATGGCCGGCAGCACCGAGACCAAGGGGTCCATGTCCGTGATGATGAACGGCGGCACGGTGGCGTTCATCGACACGAAGACCGTCGACGTCTGGGCCGGTTCGTCCGATGACGTCGAATCGGTCGCCCCCTCGAGCGCGAAACCGCAGATGGCCTTGGGCGTCGGAGGCAGGGCCGTGGTGACGTCGGACGGCGCCGTGTGGGGATACCGGCCGAAGGACGGCATGGTGCTCAAACTCGCCTCCCCGCAGGACAGGAATGCCTCCGACACGGAATCGCTGACCGATGGCGGACGGATGAACGCCGATTCGTTCACCGTGGTGGGCGACGTCCCCGTCATCGCCTCCGGCAGGCAGGTGCTCTTCTCCGGCGGCAAGACCTCCACGGGCGTGAATGGACGGCTCACCCTGCAGTCCCCGTCCGTGGACGGCGTCCAATCCGACTGGGTGGCCGCCGCGGGGTCCAACGGATTGACCCTCATCGACCTGACGAAGTCCGGGCCGGAGCCGCTCGTGCTGGAATCCGGAGGCAAGGGGGAGCCGGCACGCCCCGTCTCATCGGGGGGCTGCGTGTACGCCGCATGGAGTCAGAAGGCGAACAACTACGTGCGCGTCTGCTCCGCGGATGACGGCAAGGCCTCGTTCTCGACGCTCCAATCCGTGAACGCCACCTCCGAACTCGTGTTCCGCACCAACCACCGGCAGGTCGTTCTCAACGACGTGGTCAACGGCAACGTCTGGAACCCCAGGGACTCCACGAACGTCATCAAGATCCAGTGGAACCGGATCCAGACGGAACGCACCAAGCAGCAGGAGCGGAACGAGGACTCCGCCGACAACCAGCGTGATTTCGCCAAGACGTGCTCCGCCCAATCCGGCCAGATCAAGGCCGAGGATGACGAGTTCGGCGCACGCGCGGGTTCCGAGCAGATCCTGGACGTGCTGCGCAACGACCATCAGACCGATTGCTCCGTGCTGCGCATCGACCAGGTGAGCGCGCCGTCCGGAGGCACGGTGACGGTCTCCCCCGTCTATGACGGCCGCTACATCCAATTGGACGCCACCAAGGCCGAACCCGGCACGGTGACGTTCTCCTACGACATCTCCGACGGTCACGGCCAGACCTCCACGGCCACCGTGAGCCTCGACATCCTCGGGACCGCGAACCAGGCGCCCGTACAGAGCGACGTGCCGCCGGAACTGTCCGTGGAACAGGGCGCCACCTATACGGCGAACGCGATGGGAAGCTTCACCGACCCCGACGGGGACCCGCTCACGCTCGTCTCCGCCGTGGCGAGCAATTCCGACCAAGTGACGGTCTCCACGCGTGCGGACGGACAGCTCGTGTTCAACACCGGCTCGCTCACATCGGGACGGGTGGGCGTGGAGGTCACCGTCTCCGACGGGCGTCTCACCGGCACCGGGACGGTCTACTTCTCCGTCAAGCCCGCAAACACGCTGCCGGCGGACATCGACCCGGTGGTCAAGTCCACGCTTCCCGACACGGACACCACCATCGACCTCAAGCCGTACGTGCACGGCACGGGCGCACAGCCCGCCCAGCTGTCCGGCGCGGACGCGCCCTCCGGCGCCAGCGTGACGATGAACGCCGCGGACATGACCATCCAGTTCAGGGCCACGACGCCCGGCACCTACTACGTGCCGTACACGGTGACGCAGGGTTCCATCCCCGCCACGGGTCTGGCCCGCGTGGAGGTCCAGCCGGCGGCCGGCGAATCCGCCAAGCCCGTGGCGGCCAACGACGTGGCGCTGCTCGGCGCCGACAACACGGCCATCGTGGAGCCGTTGTCCAACGACATCGACCCCATGGGCGGCGTGCTGTCCGTCACCTCGGTCACCGCCGATCCGGCTTCCGGCATCAAGACCGGACTGGTGAGCCACAAGCGCGTGTACCTGACCGCACGTCAGGTGCCCACCACACCGGTGGAGGTCTCCTATACGGTGGCGAACGCCGCCGGGACGTCGACGGGCACGATCGTGCTGCAACCGCCCGCGCTCGCCACGGGCAACGCCGCGCCGAAGGCGTCGAACGTGAACACGCAGGTGCGTACCGGCGGCATCGTCTCGGTGGACGTGCTCGACCATGTGAGCTATTCGGACGGCACGACGGTGACCCTGTCCAACGATCTGCAGACCGACAAGGCCACGTTCCGGGGGCTTGCGTTCGTCTCCGGCACGACCGTGCGCTATCAGGCGTCGGACGAGCCCGGCGTCTATCCGATCACCTATACGGTGAAGGACAATCTGGGCAACGCCGCATCGGGCACGATCACCGTCACCGTGCACGAGCGCAACGCCGAAGGCAAGGCGGCGCCCACGCCGCATGACACCGAGGCCCAGGTCGCGGCCGGACAGAAGGTCCGCATCCCCATCACGCTCACCGGCATCGACGTGGACGGCGACGACGACCAGCTGCTCGGATTGGGCAACAAGGCGCCGCAGCTCGGCCGCATCACGGAGGTCGGCGCGAACTACATGGTGTACGAGGCGTATGCGGACTCCTCCGGCACCGACACATTCTCCTACGCCGTGGAGGATTGGACCGGTCAGCGCGCGCAGGCGCAGATCCGTGTGGGCGTGTTTCAAGGGGCGTCCGACTCCGGCGTGTACGCGCGTGACGACTCCGTCACGCTCCGCCCGGACACCGCGGCGACGGTCCCGGTCACGCTCAACGACATCTCGGGGGACAACACCGACCTGAAGGTGGACGGCAAATTGGAGACCCAGGGCATCTCGGGCGCCAAGGTGGAGGACAACGCCATCGCGTTCACCACGCCCTCCACCGCCGGAACGGCGTACATCGTCTACACGGTGAAGGACAAGGCGGGACTGTCGGACACCGGCACGCTCACCGTGAACGTGGACCCGAACGCCCCCATCGACCCGCCGCAGGCCTATGACTACCGCGTGCCCTCGGCCGCCACCATCGACAAACGCAGCGTGGACGTGGACGTCAGCCAGTGGATCGCGAACCCGTCCGGCCCCGCCGACGAGCTCCAGGTCGGCGTGCATGAGTCCGCGCGCGACCACGCCCGGGTCAAGGGCGGCGCGAAGTCCACCGTCATCACCGTCGACCTGACCGACGAGGCGCGGGCGGTGCCGTACACGGTGACCAACACGAAGTACCACATCACGTCCACCGCGTTCATCCAGGTGCCCGCATACGGCGTGTTCCCGCCGACGCTGCGTCCGAAGGCCCCCGCGCTCAAGGTGAACGCCCGCGAGACCATCCGGATCAACATCGCCGACTATGTGCGCGTCGGTGCCGGCAAGGAGCCGTACGTGGACGGCGCCGACTCGGTGAGCGCCACGAAGGCGGCGGACGACGACCTCTACGTGAACGAGAAGACACTGAAGTTCACCGCGCCGAAGGACTATTCCGGTCCCGCCTCGATCACGTTCACCGCCGTGGACGGCAAGAAGGGCTCCGACAAGACGAAGATCATCAACTCGGCCGTGCTCACCCTGCCGATCACGGTGATCGGACGCGACGTGCCGGCGCCGACCTTCTCCTCGTCCACCATCGACGTGGTGGCCGGCGAGAATGCGAAGACCATCGACCTCAAGGCGCTCACCCACACACCCGACGGCCTGTACGACGACGAGAAGCAGTACACGTACTCGGGAGGATCCTCCTCCGGCAAGGTGGAGGCCACCGTCTCCGGCTCCGGCAGCCTGCGCGTCAAGGCCGACAAGGACGCCACGCCCGGCACCACCGTCAGCGTGCCCGTCGACATCGCCTACGGCAAGGGCACGGTGCATGCGGGAGTGACCGTGCGCGTCATCGCCTCCACCAAGCCCCTGGCCCGGATCTCGGACAAGACCGTCAAGATCAAGGCCGGTTCCACGGAGACGGTGAACCTGCTCCAGGACGCGTACAATCCGTTCCCGGACTCCCCGCTGACCGCGGTGCAATGCGTCTCGGACGACACGGCGAAGCTCACCGTGCAGTGCAACTCGTCCGGCAGCATCGCCATCACCGCCGCGTCCGACATCGGCGCCAGCTCCAACAAGGTGTTGGTCACCGTGCAGGACGGTACGAAATCCGCGGACCGCAAGGTGACGGGAACCATCACCGTCTCGGTGATTGACAAGCCCGACGCGCCGCTGCTCTCCCCCGTCGACGCCAAGCCGCAGGACGCCGCGGTGGACCTCACCTGGACGCCGGGATCCGCCAACGGCAGCCCGATCACCGACTACGAGGTGGCGTGGGGCGGCCCCACGAACGGGTCGAAATCGTGCGGCGCCGTCACCACCTGCAAGATCACCGGGCTGGCGAACGGCCAGACTTACACGTTCAAGGTGCGCGCCCGCAACGAGGTCGGATGGTCGAAGGACTCCAACACCACCACGGGCAAGCCGGACAAGGTGCCGGACGCCCCCGGCAAGGTGTCGCTCCAAGGCGCGAGAAACGCGGTCACCGTCACCTGGGAGGCTCCGGGATCTTCGGACAAATCCTCGTTCAGCGCCCCCACCGGCTACAACGTCACGCTGACCGGCCCGGGCGGCTGGTCCAAGCAGGAGACCGGGGTGAAGGCCACCTCGAAGACGTTCGACGTGCCGGACGAGGTCCTCAACGGCGGCACCGGATTCAACGCCAGCGTCCAGGCGGTCAACGACGTGGGCGCCGGCGCGGCCGCCACGGGATCGCTCGACTCCGGCGTGTACGGCAAGCCGGACGACCTGACCGTCACGGTCACGCAGAACGGCGACAACGTCACCGGCACCGTGGCGACGGGCAACATGCGCGGCAACGCATGCGCGTCGATCACGGTCACGCATGGCGGGTCCTCCTCGAAGGTCCCCTGCGGCAACAAGTCGTTCTCGTTCGCCATCAAGGACAACGAATACTTCTCCACATTCCAGGTGGACGCCGCGATGACCACGGACAAAGGCATCACCGTCAATGGCTCCGGGAAGACCGACGTCTCGACGAACATCGGCACCGTCTCCACCACAATCGGCAACGACGGCGGCGGCACATGCACACTCTCCTGGAGATCCAGCGGCAAGGTGAACGGTGCTAAGGTCCGGTTCGGCGACTACTCGAACGACGACGACCAGGCGAACAGGAAAGATCTGAAGACGACGATCGGCCCTTGGGAGACCTGTCCGACCGCCACCGTCACGCCGACGTTCAACGGCCATGACGGAGAGTCCTCCACGGCCCCCAACGGGTACGTCTACCGGAAGAAGCCGACCATAGACCCGAACGCGCTGCGGCTGTCTTGGAACCGGGACAACCACAACCGCATCGACGTCTTCGGCACCAACGGCATCGACAACTACGGGCGCGACGACATCACCTCGTACACGCTCGTCGTGGACGGACAACCCGTCACCGGCTTCAACAAGCTGTCCACATCCATCGACGCATCGGGCATCCCCGCCGAGGCCGACGCCGGAGACATCACATGGAAGCTGACGGTGACCATCGAAAGCGAAACCTATTCGACGGACATCTCCGGCACCGTCTCCGGCATACGCGCCGACGCCGCGGAGAGCCAATCGCTGTCCGGGAACCTGCCGGAGTCGTTCTACGTCGAACATCCATGGGTAAGGGGGCTGGCATCCTCCATCCCACGCTGACCTGAACGGCGGCGTCCGCGCGCGGCATCACCGCGAGCCGCGAGCCCACCACCGCCGACAACCCCATATCAGCACGCATCAGAACACACCACCAGTCTTCCGGAGAGACGTTTCCCTCCGGAGACGAGAACCACCATCAAGGAGAACCCCATGAGCGAGCACACCGGCGAACCGATCGACGACGCGACGACGCTGTCCGATTCCACGCACGCCCACATCCCCGCCAAGCCGAGCCTTCCCAACCGTCCCAACCCCTCGATTCCCGCGAAGCCGGGCGCCCGGCAGCAGCCGCTCCACACACCCGAGGAGGATCTGGACGCCACCCGGCTCGGCTCGATAGCCGATATGGACGCCACGCGTCTGGGGCACATCGCGCCCGCCGGAGCCCCTTCGGCACCGTCCGCCTCTTCCCCGATCTCCGCATCGGTGTCCTCCGCGCCGCAGGGCTCCCGGTTCCCGGCACCCGCGGCGACACCGGCCCCGGGCCTGCCCCAACGGTACGACACGACCACCGGACGCCCCACCGCCATGTCCCCCACCGACATGCCGGTGACGCCCGATGACCGCACCACGGTGAACGCCCCCACCGGGAACATCATGCCCACGGCCTCGGAGGCCGCGACGCCGGCCACCCCCACGACGGCTCCCCTCACCACGCCCGTCGCGCCGGCGACGCCCGTCCCCGGCGCCGCTCTCATGCCCGAGGCCGGCGAGGACGTGCAGTTCTTCCGCAATGCGTTCGACCTCCTCGTCGACAACATCTCCAAGGTGGTCGTCGGCAAGGAGAAGCCAATCCGTCAGGTGGTGTGCGCCCTGATGGTGGGAGGCCACATCCTGCTGGAGGACAACCCCGGCACCGGCAAGACGCAGCTCGCCCGCGCGTTGGCGAACTCCATCGACACCAGCTTCAAACGCATCCAGTTCACCCCCGACCTGCTGCCGTCCGACGTGGTGGGCGTGACCTTCTACGACCAGAAAACCGGTGATTTCACCTTCCGCGAAGGACCGATCTTCGCGTCCATCGTGCTCGCGGACGAGATCAACCGAGCCTCGCCGAAGACGCAGTCCGCGCTTCTGGAGGTCATGGAGGAGCAGAAGGTCACCGTAGACGGCGTCACGCACGACGTCCCGCAGCCGTTCATCGTCATCGCCACGCAGAACCCGATCGAACAGCTCGGCACCTACAAGCTTCCCGAGGCGCAGATGGACCGCTTCCTCATCAAAACGTCCATCGGCTACCCCGGACACGACGTCTCGGTCGACATCCTCAAGCAGCTTGACGTGACGGACCGTGCCACCACCATCTCCCCCGTGTTCGGCGGCGACGACATCCTCGAGCTGCGCCGTACGGCCGAATCGATCCATGTGGCGGATGCCATCACCGAATACATCGTGCGCCTGGTGGAGGAGACTCGCCACAACGACCGCATCCTGGTGGGAGCCTCGATGCGAGGCGCGCTGGCGCTGACCCGCTGCGCCCGCATCTGGGCGGCGTCCGATGGACGCGGATACGTCATCCCGGATGACGTGAAGGACCTCGCCGTCCCCGTGCTCGCCCACCGCATCAGCCTCACGGCGGAGGCCACGTTCGCCGGCGCCACCCCGGAGGCCGTGATCGAACGCATCCTCGAGGAGATCCCGGCGCCGACCATCGGCGCCTGACATCGGCCCGTCCGACATACCCGTACACCATTCCAAGCGTCCCAACCGAAAGGCACCCCATGCCCACCGCATCATCCCGCCGTCGAAGGGCGGCACGCGCGGCAAAACGGATCCGGCATCACATCCGCCGGTTCCTCACGTCCTACATCTCCCCGCTGGGGTGGGCCGTGGCCGTCTCCGGAGTCGTGGCGGCCGTTGCGTTCATTCCCACCGGCTGGCACGAGCTGCTCGCCTACGGTGCGGTCGCGCTGGCGATGACCCTGGCGGCGATCGTCATGTCGTTGGGCAACACGTCGTTCGACGCCGCGATCGACGTATCCGGCCATCGCGTGACCGTAGGGGACACGGTCACCGTCCATGTGAACATCGACAATCCCGGACGCACGCCCACCGCCACGGCGCGGGGCGACCTGCCGATCGGCGAATTGCACGAACGATTCTCCATCCCCATGCTCGCCCCCGGACAGTCGAAGCGGACGGACGTGCAGTTCCGCACCATGTCGCGTGCGGTGCTGCCCATCGGCCCGCTGCGCATCCGTAAGGGCGACCCCTTCGGCCTGATACGGCACGAGAAGCGTCTGGCGGAGCGGATCACGCTGTTCATCCACCCCCTGACCGTGCAGCTGGACACGCTCGACGCGGGCATGGCACGCGACCTCGAAGGACAGCCGAGCGGGCAGATCGTCGACGACGACCTCGATTTCTACGGTCTGCGCGAATACGTGCCCGGGGACGACGTACGCAACGTGCACTGGCTGAGCACGGCGAAGACCGGCACGCTGATGATTCGCCAATATGAGGCCACGCGACGCACCGACACCTCGCTGACCATCGCCGTGAACCCCGAGGAATACGCTTCGGCCGAGGAGTTCGAGCTCGCCGTGTCCGTCCACGCCTCGATAGGCGTGCGATGCCTCATGCAGGACCGTCCGTTGGACACGCATGCGGGGACCGTCCATGCCTCGCCGCGCAACGCCATGGCGTTCCTCGACTCGTGCAGCATGATCGACCCCGACCGCGACGACAACCCGAATCTGGCCGAGGGGACCCTGACGCACAGTCCCGACGCCTCCTTCTACTTCCTCACCGTGGGGTCGCTGCGCGACGTGGACGGCATCAAACGTCTGGCGCTCGCGCTGCCGAAATCGGCGTCGATCCTCATCCTGCAGACCTGCTCGGGCGCTCCCCGCGCCATCCGCCGGTTCCCGGACTTCACGCTGGCCACGGTGGGCGAGCTCGACGACCTTCCGCTGATCATGGGGGTGCTCGCATGACGTTCCCGACCATGCCGTTCGACCGGTCCTCCACCTCGATGCCGGACATGCCCTCACCGACCGGGACGCCCATCCCCGATGGCACGGGGACGAACACCGCCACAGCCACCGGATCCTGGGCGGATTCCACGCATTCGGTGATCTGGATGACACGCGGCGGCTTCGCCACGCCGCTGAACGTCGGCCGCGAGCCGTGGGGCAGGCATATCGGCAACCTGGCGGTGACGGCGGCGCTGACGCTGCTCGCCGTCTCCAACCTCATCGACGTGTACGGGGATTGGGCTCGTTGGGCCGCAATCGCGATACCCGCCACGATCGTCGGCTGCCTGGTCGCCTTGGCCGGAATCAGGCCGGCGATGCGCCTGTGGTGGCAGATCGTGTTCCTCACGCTCGCGCAGTTCGTCGTCGGCCCGGTGGTCGCGTTGAACGACACGACGATAGGCCATGTCCTGCCGTCACTGTCGACGCTCGCGCAAGGTTGGCAGAGCACGTTCGGCTCGTTCAAATACCTGATTTCGATCGAACCGCCCACCGGCACCGCCGACGGCTCCCTGATGGCGGTATGGACGCTCGGCCTGTGGACCGCGTTCCTCACGGGACTGTTCGCCGTCATGCGTGACGCCGCCTGGGCCATGGTGGGCGCCATCCCCGTGTTCGCCGCGAACGTGGCCGCGGCGCTGTTGGGAACCGATTCCGGTTGGTGGCGTCCGATATCCGGCATGGCCAGCGCGATTCTGCTCGTCGTCTGGCTGTCCGCCCGTTGGGGGCTGCTTGAGCTCGGCCGCTGGCTGAGCTCGCTGGTGATCCTCGTCCTCGCCGGCGCGATCGCCGTGGGCGCGTGCCTCGCCGTCCCCCAGCATCGCGTGGTGCTGCGCGACCATTACGAGCCGCCGCTCAACCCGTACGACTATACGAGTCCCCTATCCGGATTGCGCTCCTACGTGAAGGACCATAAGGACGACACCGTGCTCACCGCCCGGGACCTTCCGGCCGGCACCCCTGTCAGACTCGCCGTGATGGACCGCTTCGACGGCAACGTCTGGAACCTGTCCGATTCGAGGTCCGCGGCCGATTCGTCGAACTACCGCAGGGTGGGCACGACGATCGCCGAGGACGAGCAGGGCGAGCGCTTCACCGCCACGTTCACCGTGGACGAAGGGCTTGCCGACACCTGGCTGCCGCTCTCGGGTGCCGCCAAGTCGGTGACGTTCACGTCGAAGACGGATGCATCGTCCTTCTACTACAACACGGACACCGATTCCGCCATCTACCCCAAGGGAACCGTCAAAGGCCTGACCTACACGGAGCGCGGCGTGATCCCGAACACGCCCACGGACAAGCAGATCGACGCCGCGGACGCCGCATCCGTGGACCAGCCGGAGGCCGAGGACGTCCCCGACTCGGTGAGCAAACTGGCCTCCGCCATTGCGGGCGGCCAATCCAAAGGCGGCGAAGCGGCCCGGGCCCTTGCGCAGAAGCTCAAGGAGACCGGCTGGTTCTCGCATGGTCTCGAAGGCGACTACCCCTCGCTGCCGGGGCACGGCAACTACCGCATCGACAAGCTGCTCGCCGGCACCGAAATGGTGGGCGATTCCGAACAGTACGCCTCCGCCATGGCGCTGATGGCCCGCGAGCTCGGCCTGCCGAGCCGCGTGGTGATGGGCTTCATCCCCAAGAACAAGGACGGCGAGATCACCCAGTCGCGCACCGAGAAGCAGGGCGCGCACACGGTGACGAAGTTCACCGGCAACGACATCGAGGCCTGGGTGGAGATCAAGCTCGACGGATACGGATGGGTGGCGTTCTATCCCACTCCCAAGGAGACGAAGGTCCCGGACGAGAACCAGGACCTCACTCCGCCGAACCCGCAGACGCTGGTGAGACAGCCGCCGGTGCCGCTGTCCGATCCGCTGCGCGACGAGCAACAGGCGAACGGCAACTCCACGCTGGCCGGCGAGGATGCGGACGATACGGGCACGAATCTGTTCTGGGCCCGGTTCGCACGCATCGCCGCCCGCGTCGCCATATGGGGCAGCCCCCTGTGGATTCTGCTGTTCGCCGCCGCATCGATATTGCTCACCAAGGCCGTGCTGCTGGCGCGGGCGCGCGCACGAGGCCCGGCACGCACCCGCGTGGTGGCCGGATGGGGAGCGCTCGCCGCGTTGGCGAAGCAGAGCGGCGTGGACGCGCGCGGCACACGACGCGACCAGGCGCGCGCGATGGCGGACCAGCTGCATCTGGATGCGGCATCGTTCCGCACGCTCTCGAACGACGCGGACTACGCCGCGTTCTCCGGTCAGGACATCACCAGCGGACAGGCGGCCGCGTACTGGCGTGACGTGGACGCCATGCGCAAGGCCATGCTCGCCTCCCTGCCGCGCCTGCGACGCTGGCGCACCAGGCTGAGTCTCAGGGGAATATTCGGCGAATTACGGCGGAGGCCGGCAAAACGTCATATATTGAATACAGGAAAGGGTTCCGCCGCATCCCGCACCTCCAAGCATCAGGGCGACGGACGGACGCACGCGGCCAATGCAGGGAGGCAACGCCCATGATCATCGGACAGCTCGAGGCCGGCCTGGCCACCGACGTGGGCCTGCGACGCCGCAGCAACCAGGATCTCGGCATCGCCGAACAGGGCGTCTTCATGGTCTGCGACGGCATGGGCGGCGGCATGGGCG
Source organism: Bifidobacterium sp. CP2 (assembly GCF_018555635.1). NCBI lineage: Bacteria > Bacillati > Actinomycetota > Actinomycetes > Bifidobacteriales > Bifidobacteriaceae > Bifidobacterium > Bifidobacterium sp. CP2. The sequence goes on from NZ_JAFEJX010000013.1 coordinate 68,472, forward strand.
GCGAGCGTGCCAGCGCGCTCGCGGTACGTCACCTGCGCGCCCTATCCACCCTTCGCGACCGGCGTCGCGGCGACATCGAACGCACGCTCGCCGCCGCGCAGGCCGACGTGGTGGCGCTCGGCGAGGAACTTGGAGGCGTGGCGGGCACCACCGTCACCGGAGTGGTCCTCGCGCACAACGACGACGCGTACGCCGGTCCACGAACCGGCACGGCCGCCGCCACCGCGCCTTCCGACGGCCATCCCGTCGATTTCGACGACACGATGTCCACCCCCATCGACGGATACGACAGTCTCGCCTACGTGGTGAACGTGGGCGATTCACGCACCTACCACATGGACGCGCTGCCCGACGGCTCGGCATGGGACGCATCGACGCTCACGCGCATCACCCGCGACCATTCGCAACGTCAGGAGGCCATCGATTCCGGCGAGATGCTGCCTGACGTCGCGAAGGCGCTCATTCCCCGCAACGTCATCACGCAGTGCATCGGAGATCCGGAGGGCATCGCCCCGGACCTGTACGTGGCGGACGCCACCGGCCGTTTCATCGTATGTTCGGACGGACTGCACGCGGAAGTGGCCGGGGACGAGACGATCGCGTCGATCGCCGCCGCCCATAACGACCCGCGGCAGGCCGCCGAAGCGTTGGTGAAGGCCGCGCTCGAGGCGGGCGGCAGCGACAACGTCACCGTAGTGGTGGTCGATATGCCCATGAACGAGCCGGAACGACACGGCTGGGCGGTGACTAGACTGGGCGATGACGAGGATATCGGGGAAATCGCCGACGAAACGTTGCAGACCTTACGAACCATAACAACAAGGAGGCCATGATGGTCGATTACGACGCCGCGGTCGCGGCTGTGCAGGACCCGAACGCGGATCCGATCCTACTTGCGAAAATCGCCTATGAGAACCCGGAGTTCGGCGCGAACGTGGCGGTGAACCAGCGCGCATACCCCGGTCTGCTGCGCTGGCTGGCCGAATTCGGCGACGACCGCGCACGTGAGACGGTGGCGCAGATGGGCTACACCGTATCGGACTCCCCCGCCGGCGCACATCAGCCCGCGGCTGGTGCCGCGGCGGCCGCGGAACAGCAGGCCAAGCCGGCGCAGACCGGATACGCCGACCCCTATGGCGCCGCGCCGCAGGGCCAGCCGGTCCAGCCCGCGCAACAGCCGGCCGACCAGTACGCCGCCTATGCGCAGCCGCAGCAGGCCCAGCCCGCAGCCGACGCGTACGCCGACCCGTACGGCGCCGCCCCGCAGGGCCAACCCCAGCAGCCCACCGGCCAGTACGCCGCCTCCTCCTACGTCCAGCCCGCGCAGAACCCGTACGGGTTCACGGCCGAACAGGCCCGCACCACCACCGACCAGATGCAGATGGCGGAGATCGCGCAGAAGGCCCCCGAACTGTACCCGGCCCTGGCGCAGAACCCCAACCTGTACGAAGGACTGGTGCAGTGGCTCGCCCAGCTCAACGATCCGGCCGTGAACGCGGCCCTCGCCACCCGTAAGTGACGCACGGACGTCACCATTCGATCAGAAGACCCGATTCGACGCGTCCGGCGTTCCGGCCATGACAGGCCATGGTTCCGGACGATGGTGCATCGGTCTTCATTGAGGAGCATGTCACGATGAACACTGTGATTCCTTTCCCTCCCGCCCCCGAGCCCGGCTGGTACGCCGACGATCCCGTGCAGGGCGCCGTTTCCCAGGCCGCGCAACCCATGGCCGCGTCCGGTGACGCCCCGGTCCACGCCACGCCCGTCGCCGACGACTCGCATGCGCCGGTCCAGGACGCACCGTCCACCGAGGCCCGCCCCGGCCTGGCCTCCACCGGGCTGACCGGCACCGGCCCCATCGTCACGGGAACGTTCGTCTCCGGCCAGACCGCCGCCTCGGAACAGGCTGCCGCACCACACACCCCCGAGCATGCGCCCGTCGACGACCATGATGAGGACTGGGACAGCACGGTGCTGTCCAGCTCGTTCACCATCAAGCAGACGCGGAAGACGTATCTGCTGCACAACGACGTGACCGGACAGAGCATCCTCATCGACCGCAGCGTGCTGCTCGGCCGCAAACCCTCCGAGGAGATTCCGGAAGGCGCGAAGGCCGTGAAGATCGAGGATCCCACGCGCACCACGTCGCGCAACCACGCGGCGATCAGCATCGACCAGAACGGCCAGCTGTGGATCGAGGACTACGGTTCGCTCAACGGTACGTTCATCATCAAGGACGGCGAGGAACACCAGGTGGTCAAGGGCACGCCGGCGGAGCTGGACGCACCGGCCACGCTACGCATCGGCGACCAGTTCTTCACCCTGCAGGAGCAGTAGCCTCCCGTCACCGTTCCGCCCGTTCCCCCTATCTCCGCCCCATTCCGCCC
>NZ_JAFEJX010000014.1:0-59870 GCF_018555635.1 Bifidobacterium sp. CP2
ACACACACCAAAACCAACCCCGAACCGGAAGAACCCCGGCCGGAACCGCTCGGCGGCAGCGAAAGAACAACTTACACGCAAACCCCAACCAACGCAACCCCACCCCACCACAACACCCCACAAACCCTTGGAAACACAACAAACCACCGGCGTGTCGAAAACACAAAAAAACAACACCGGAAACCCGCCAACAAACCACATCGCAGGTCCATCAACGACGAATCGACATGCACCGACGTCATACCGCTTGAGACAGGAGGCGGGCGCGCGGCTACTACACTGGTGTGCGGGAGGCGAATCCTATGAGAATTCTGGTCGCGGTAGCCAACGCGGCGTTGTCGCAGGCGATCCGAAACACGCTCGGCAAAGCCGGATACACGGTCGACGCCATCGAACCGAAGAACATGGCGTCACCGGAATCGGCCGTCTCCGCACTGACGGCAACGCTCGCCGGACCTGCCGACGATGCCGTCGCAGCCGCGAACGACACGAACGGCGCGAACGGCACCGTATCGGCCGGAACGACACCCCGCACAGCGAACCGAACAACCGGAACGACGGACGCAACGCAACCCGCGACGCTCGACATCGCCATCGTCGATTCGCCGACCGTCATCGCAACCATGAAGACCGCACAACCGTCGATACGGACGCTGCTGCTCGCCACCACGTCGCTGCGCCGCAACCTGTCCGGCGGCACAGCCGACAACGCGGATCCGGCCGCCAACCCCACAACGACACCGGACGCAACGCTCCGCATGCCGTTCTCCGACACCGAACTGCTCTCCTACGTGGAGATGCTCGCGCGCGAATCGTCCGGAGCTGGCATGGGCACGATGCTCATCCGCGGAGACCTCACACTGGACCTCAAAAACCGCAAGGCGTATTTCGCAAGCACGCGCAACGCGATGCCACTCTCCCGCCTCGAATACGACATCCTCGAGACGCTGGTGCGCGCGAGCGGCCGGTTCGTCGGGCTCGACGAACTCCAGCACGCCGCCGGCGGCTCATACTTCACACAGGAAGGCCTAGTGCGCCGCGGCGTCGAATCCCTTGACCGCAAACTACGCAACGCCGGCCTCATCATGACCAAACGCGACGGGCAGTACCGCGTGCTGTAGTTCCGATACGCATCAGAGCCGCGATGGCTACCTTCACCGCAGACCGGCCGCATAATCGTCAAGCACATTCAGAATCCCACAATGCTCCCAAATGACATTGCGGCGCATCCCCCCACGACGCGTCAATACCCCGGCCTCCTCAAGACGCCTTACCGACCGTTCGGCCTGTGGTTTGCTCAATAACCAAGGCACGACCGCAACGGCCATTGCCGTCAGCAACCGGGTGGATGGTTTCGAATTGCGCATGAGCGATGGCACACTGCATCAGCACCGGTACATCATCGCGATTGGTGAAACCCACGAGATCCGCCATGCAGTCCGTCACCAGCTCCGGTTGGTGCGCCACATGGGACGCGCCTCGCGGACCGACGGCCGATGAACGATACGTTCATCGCCCGTTCGTCGTCGTGATGCGGACACAACGGAACGAAACTTGTTTCCGTTGCGGAAAGTGATATTGTTTTCCACAACGGAAAGTGGTTTCGTTCCCAGAGAGGCATCATCATGACAGACGACATACGCGACGCCGTATCATCCGACTTGGCGCACACCGGCCCCGGAACCGGACGCGACGAGTACGGGACGGACGCACTGGACGCGCTCGAATCGCTGCGCGCGCTGGACACGGACCGCAAAACAGTCAACGACCGACCCGTCACCGCGACGATGACGACATGGAGCGCGGCGTTCACGGGAGCCGTCATGACGATCAACGCCGTCGCCTACTGGCTTCTGGGCTGGACTCTGCTGGGCGGGCACGCCGCGTTCACACGAGCCGAATCCTGGCTCTACGTCGGCGGCGCGGTGCTGCTCGTCACGCTGTCCACCACCCTGCTGACATACGGCCAGAAGCGAAGCGGCATCAGCGTATGGAACGGCAGACTGTTCTGGCCCGACAAGCGCCTACTGAAGGACGGACGATACCGTCGGGTCTTCACCATCTACCTGACGTTCGTGTTCGCCGCACCCGTGGCGATGCTCCTCATCGGCGTCCTCTACGCGCCGTGGTGGCCGGTCGTCGCACTCGCGCCGATATGCGGACTCGTCTCGGCGTGGATCAGCCGCCGGCAGACCAAGGCGTACGCACAGGTCATCACCACCCCGCTGGCGCTGGACGCGTCGGATACGCCGGGCAAACCGGACAGGCCGGGCGGACCGCAAGGGACGCACGGCACTCCCGGAACGGAGGCGACCCATGACATCGGATGATCCGGAACCCGTCTTCAATGAAGTGATCCACGCGCCGGTCCGGTTGCGGATATGCGGCCTGCTCGACACGTACGGCACCGTCCGGTTCGACATGCTGCGCGACACCATCGGCGTGAGCGACGCCGTCTGCTCCAAACACCTGAAGACCCTCGCCGAGCACGGCTACGTGACGCTCGACAAGAAGGCCGACGGCGGCACAAGCAAGGCGTACAAGGTCACATGGGTCAGGCTCACCCCCGAGGGCGAAGCGGCGTTCCGCTCGCATGTAGCCGCGCTCAGGCAGATTGTGGCGGGGCGGTAAGCCGGCCTGAATCCACGCGTTCTCTCTTCGCGTTGCTCCGCCTCCGATGCATCACCTGCATCACCGTCTACATCACCACCCCGGCGCAAGCCTGCCCGAAAACGGGATTCCCGCACCATCCAAGTCCCCGCACCATCCAAGTCCCCGCACCACCCAAGTCTCCACATCACCCTTCATCACTCCTCGAGGCGCATCATGAAAGCGATTCTCTACAAGGACCTCATGCAGATCCGGCATAACACCGCGATGCTGGCCGTCGCCGTCCTCGGCGTCGTCATGTCGATATTGCTCGTCATGCTCATACCGACCACGGGCATGGATTCGCCGATGGCGGTCACCGTATACCGATTCGCCGTGGTCTCGTTCGCCATGTGTCTGGCGCCCACGGTGTCGCTGGACGCGATTCACGACGACCTCGCCAACGGCGTCATCCCCTCGGCCAGGGCGTGCGGACGTCCCTTGCGCCAGTACTTCGCCGCGCAGCTCGCCTACGCGCTCGTCCCGATCACCGTGCTGTCGCTGGCGGTGACGGCGATCTCGTACCTGTCCGCGCCCATGCTGCACGGCTTCATCGCGAGTCCGCAAGGCATCGTGACGGCGTTCATCCCTACGCTCGCCGCGTTGGCGATTGCCCTGTGGTCGATACTCATCAAAGGAAAGGCGATGATCATGACCGCACCCACGCTCGGTCCCACTCCCACTCCGACTTCCTCCCCCGCTTCCGCGACGCACGCCTCCCCCACTCCGACCGCGGTCCGCGTCACGGACATGACGTTCGGCTATCGGCGCAACAAGCCGGTCCTTGAACACATCGACCTCGACGTGCCGGCCGGACAGTCGCTCGGCATCCTCGGCTACAACGGCGTGGGCAAGACCACCCTGTTCGGCGTCATCACGGGTCTGCTGCGCCCGCAACACGGTTCGGCCACAATCAACGCCGACGTGTTCCATTCGATGCGCGAGGTGTTCCAGCTCACCGATTCGGGCAACCTCTCCGCGAACATGACGGTACGCGAGAACCTGAGGTTCCGCGCGATGCTGTACGCCACGCATGACGACCCGCATCCGATCGACCTGAAGCACTTGGACGCACTGCCAATGGTCAGGGCGTTCGAACTCCAGGACCATCTCGACAAGAAGGTCAGGGACCTCTCATCCGGACTGCGCAAGCGTGCGGGCATCGTGGCGGGCATGCTCTTCGACCCCAAGCTCATCCTGCTCGACGAGCCGACCAACGCGGTCGACCCGATCACCCGCCAACTGCTCATCGACCTGATGCGTCAGCTCAAGGCGGACGGCCGCACGATCCTGACCATCACACACGACCTCGACTACTGCTGGGAGGTCGTCAACCGCGTCGTCATTCTCGACGACAGGCATCTGGTCAAGGACGTCATGCTCGCTGATTTCCCCGACGTCGACGCCTTCAAACGTGCCGCCACGCTCGGCCGCGAGCGTGACCACGTCGATTTCGGCCTCGGCGTCGTCGCCGCCGCCATCTGACTTCGTACCGGTAAGGAGTATCATCATGAAGGCATTGCTGTATCGCGATTGGCTGCTGTGGCGCAGGAGCCGCCTGTGTGTGGCCGCGGTCGTCGTGGCCTGTCTGTTCATCCCAGTCGTACTGGCGGTGCTCGCGGGCTCGGACCCGCGTGGTGCCGATTCGTTCGAGGCGTTGCCGGTGCTGGAGTCGCTCGGTCCTTGGTATGGCTATGTCGCCGCATTGCTGTCGGCATACACGTTGTTCTCCAACGCCACCACGATGGACATGGGTGCCACGTTGCTCGCGGACGGCACGTTGGAGAACTACCGCGGGTCGGGTCGATCCATGCTTGGTTACTGTCTGGGCAAGAGCCTGCTGCCGATGCTGCTCGCGGAGTTCATGACGGGTTCGCTGTTCGTGTATCTCCTCTGGGCGGGGTTGGTGCATGCCGATTCCGGCGCCGTCCTCTCCGTGGTGTTCGGGACCATCGGCGCGATTGCCGGCCCCGCGGTGCTCGCGTTCGCCACCGTGCAGATGCTGCTCGCCACGCATGCGACCACGGCGGGTTCGTTCTCGATGGTGACGTTCGTCGCGGCGATTCCGATGACCGTGTTCATCGTGCTTGGTTTGAGGCTTTCCTCCCTCTGGCAGCTGATCACGTTGATTGTATTCGGCATGATCGCGTTGCTGCATACCGCGGCCTCCGTGCGTCGTCGCTATCCGAACACGCTGCGATCGATCCTATAGAATGTGCCGGTCCAGCAGCCACAAACTCGTCTCCAACAACCGTTTCTATAGAATGCACCATTCCACGGGCCACGAACAGACCATCCGCGTCCGAACCTATAGAATCGGACGATTACGGAGCGGAAGCAGGACTTCCAGCGCCCGATTCTATAGAATGTGCCGTTCCCGCAGCCACAAACCCGTCTCCAACGCCCGTTTCTATAGAATGTGGTATTCCGCAGGCCACGAACAGGCTGTCCACGACCGAACCTATAGGATGTGCGAGAATTCATAGGTGATGCCCATGCATCCGCACGGGATAGTTCCGCACGGGAGAGCTCCGCGCAGGATAGTTCCGCACGGGAGAGCTCCACGCAGGATAGTTCCGCACGAGATAGTTCCACACGGGAGAGCTTCGCGACATCCGCAACAGGAAGGCCAGGTCATGACACCGATCGAGTTGGAGACGCGGCGGCGCGTCACGGGTTTGACGTCGAGCGAGTTCGCACGGCTGTTCGTGACCGTCGAGCGGAAGGTCGACGGCGAGTCGGCGCAGTGGGACGCCTCCGACGTCGAATCATGGGAGATCGTGGGACCGCCGGTGACCGCCGACCAGCATATCGTCGACACGTTGGCGGCGGCGAACGAGTTCGTCGCCACGCTCGCCCGGAAACTGCACCGCATGATCACGCCGGCCGACGAGAACACGGTCGTCACCGTGTTCGCCGACGACCTCACGTTCTGGGCCGACCAGCCCGATCTGGGCGGCATCCCGCACGCGCTGTGGAACATCGCCGCGTTGCAGGCCATCGAGTGGGTGCGTCAGGAGACGGGCGTCGTCTGCACGCTCGACACGCGTCCCTCAATCGTCTGAACCAGACGGTTTCGCCGACGACGGCATCCGACGTCCGACATCGGCGTCCACCGAAGCCGACGGCGATCCGACGTCCGACACCGGCCACGTACCGCTCACACCGGGCGCCATCGACATCCGACCCGAACGCCGACGCCGGCAGCACGTGACCCGCGAAACAGATCCGACAATGCCCGATGGCGCATTCCCGTTTCAGTACAGCCGCATGCCCTGCGGCACCGGGGTGAATCCGGCCTGGTGGAGCACGCGCGCGTAGGGGTTGCGTGCGTTCAGCGGTTCGCCGTTGACGTCGGCGAAGGTGGTCGTACCGGGGCCTCCCCTGCGCAGCACGTAGGCCAGTTCCGCGAATGCGGGACGCAGCCGTGCGGCGTCATCGTCCGATGTCGCCCCGCCCGATACAGCCCCGTCCGACGGGGTTCCGTCCGATGCCGTCTGTTGCGATGGTTCGACCCGTTTCGACCGTCCGGCCTGTTTCGACTGTTCGCCCCGTTCCGACCGATGCGGCGTCTCCGACGGTTCCGCCGACTCCGACGACGCCGTCGCGCCCTCTTCCGTCACATCCTTTCCCGTCATGGACCGGCCCGCGCCGAACACTGTCAGATGCTTCGACTTCGGTGTCGCATAGGACACCGGCCTGCCATCCGCGAGCACCACGATGCCGCCCTCGCGCCTTGCCGGTTTGGCGGCGCCTTTCGGGACGGCGGGCCATGCGAATGCGGAACCATAGAGATTCGCGGGATCAAGCACGCTGAGGGCCACGGCCGAACGCATATGCCCCGTCTCGTTCATGCCATGGCCCATCCCGGACGCCTCGTCCTGCTCCGGTCCCATATGCCGCAGCATGTCGACGACGTCCTTCTCGGCGAACTGGGCGGCGCCGAAGCCGCGCACGAACATGCCGCGCACGAGCCGCCCGTGCTCCTCCATGCGTTTGAGCAGCGGATACAGGCCCGAGAAGCCACCGGGGACGCTTTCCTTGTCGATGAGCGGCTGAGCGATGACGCCGTACCGGTCGAGCAGGATCTCCACCCGTTCGAGCGCCTGCTGTTCCGGAGTGCCGGCGTCGACGCACGCGTCGGCATCCGTCATGTCTCCGCCGACGGCCGACCACAGGCCGCCCATCGTCATCGGTGTGCGTGGCGCGGTCATGCGGATGCGTCGGCGTGATGCGCGCGCGGGCGCACGCACCGTGCGTTTCCCGGTTCCGGCGCCCAGCGCGCGCATGGGGACGAACGAACTGTTGGTGACCTTGCCCTGCCAGACCAGAGACCAGAGCGCCTCCTCGAACTGGCTGTCGGACCATGGCTGCGATTGCGTCCATCCGTCCGGCATGTCCCGTACGGGCGACGGCCGTCTGGATACGGCCGGCATCGTGATGATCTCGCCGGTCTCCGGATCGACGGTCTCATCCGCCCCGGTTTCGTCCGTCATCGTTCCGTCCACTCCGTCCGCTCCGGCCGTGGCGTCCGTTCCGTCCGACCCGGACACGCCGTCCGACCGACCTGTGTTCGCGGTCTGCCACCGTTCGCGGGTCATCGTGGCGAGCTGTGAGGCGTGGTAGGCGCCGCCCGAGGCGAGCACGGCCAGGATGGCTTCGGGAATGGTCATGCCGGATGACGGGCCGCGTTCCGCCGGATCATCGCCATAACCGGTCTCCAGCAGCATCGAATCCGCCGGATGGAACGCGACGAGCCCGGGTTCGTTCGCCTTGGTGTCGCCGGTTTTGGAACCGACCCACACGACCTCGCCGCCGGCGAGCAGTTCGTCGAGCATCGCGGGCGAGTATCCGGCCACGCGTGCGGGGAACACCGACGACTCCCATACGCCCGCGGGCAAGGCGACGCCCTCCAATTGTTCGATGACGCGCATCAGCCCGTCCGCACTCTCGTATCGTTCGCCGCCGACCGGACCAACGCCCTGCCGGTCGAGCAGGAACGACTGGTAGGCGGCCGGTTCCACCGGTTTGACCGCTTCGCGCGCCTTGGCGAGCGACCGTGCGCGGATGCGCCGGAACACGTCCTTGTGGAGCCATTGCGTCGCGGCCTCCCCATCGCGCGCATCGCCATACGTATCATCGCGCGTATCGCCGCGCACGTCGTCCCCACCGACGCCGCCGTCCACGTCACGCCCCGTCATGTCGACGAAATGCCCGGACAGCAGTTCGCCGCGTTGCGCGAGTTCGTCGAGCGCGTGCACGGCGTCGGCCGCATCGAGCCGCAGGTCCCCGATCATCCGCTCCGCGGTGAACGGTCCATGGGTCTTCGCGTACCGGGTCACACGACCGGTCACATCGTCGGGCGCGAGCTCGTTCCAGAACGTGCGCTCGGCGAGCTCCCCTTCGACCGCGGCGATGACGTCCGGGTCGAGCACGGTGGCCATGTCGGTCGTGCCGAGCAGCTTCTCCAGCACTTCGGGATCCATCGAGAGCAGACGCACGCCGCGTTCGGCCTGCGGCACGTCGTACTGGTACATGACCGAGCCGACGAAACCGAACAGCAGGTTCTCGGCGAACGGCGACGGCGTGTCCGTCGTCGTCTCTTTCAGAGTGACGGCGCCGCCGTTCAATCTGGTCATCAGCGAGCGCAGCGCGTCGAGGTCGTAGACGTCCTGGAGACATTCGCGCGCGGTTTCGAGCAGGAGCGGGAAGTTGCGGCGCATGCGGGCGGCGTTGAGCAGTTGGGCGGCGCGCAGGCGCTGCTGCCAGAGGGGCACGCGTCTGCCGGGTTCGGTGCGCGGCAGGAACAGGGAGCGTGCGGCGCATTCGCGGAACCGGGCGGCGTACAGCACGCTCTCCCCCACTTGGGTTTCGATGATGCGCGTGAGGTCGTCCGGATCGAACAGGAGCAGGTCTCGGATGGGGATCTCGCCGACGCCGTCGGGGATGCGGATGACGATGCCGTCGTCGGCCGCGTACGCCTGCCCGTCGAAGCCGTAGCGTTGCGTAAGCCGTGCGGTGACGGCCATCGCCCACGGTTCGTGGACGCGGCGGCCGTACGGCGAGTGGATGATGACGCGCCAGTCGCCCTCCTCGTCGGGGCAGCGTTCGACGACGATGGTCTCGTCGGAGGGGACGACGCCGGTGGCGGCCTGCTGTTCGGCGAGGAGCCGGGCGAGGTTGTCGACGGCGTTGCGCTCGAGGCCGTCGGTTTCGAGACGATGCAGGATGTGCGGCGTGAAGGTCGGTTCGTCTTCCGGCCGCTGCGACGACGCGTGGACGAGACCGGCGGCCGTCTCACGCAGGAACCGTCCTTTGGCGCGGCCGAAGCCGACGTCGCGACCCGTCTCCTCGCCGTGCCAGAACGGCAGGCGCGCGGTGCGGCCGGGGGCGGGGGTGACGACGACGCGGTCGCGGGTGATCTCCTGGATCTGCCAGGTGGAGGTACCGAGGGTGATGACGTCGCCGACGCGCGACTCGTAGACCATCTCCTCGTCGAGTTCGCCGACGCGGCGCTGCCCGCCGCGTCCTGTATCCGCTTCGGGCAGGACCACCGTGTAGAGGCCGCGGTCCGGGATCGTGCCGCCGGAGGTGACGGCGAGGCGTTGCGCGCCGGGACGCGCGGCGATGAGGTCGGCCTCATGGTTCCACATGAGGGGCGGGCGGAACGCGGAGAACTCCTCGGTGTCGTACGCGCCGGTCATCATGCCCATGACCGCGTCGAACATGCTTCGGTCGAGGTCGGCGAACGGTGCGGCGCGGCGCACGGCCGCATACCAGTCGTCGGGTTTGAGGTCGTCCATCGCGGCGGCTGCCACGGTCTGCTGGGCGAGGATGTCGAGCGGGTTGCGCGGCACGGCCAACGGTTCGATGTCGCCGGCGCGCATGCTTTCGATGGAGGCGGCGACGCCGACGATCTGCTCACGCGTCAACGGGTAGAACAGTGCGTGCGAGACGCCGCCGACGCGATGGTCGGCGCGGCCCACGCGCTGCAGGCCGGAGGCGACGGACAGGGGCGGCGCAATCTGGATGACGAGGTCGACCGAGCCCATGTCGATGCCGAGCTCGAGGCTGCTGGTCGCGACCACGCAACGGAGTTCGCCGCGCTTCAACCGTTCCTCGATCTGCTTGCGCCGGTCCTTGGAGACCGAGCCGTGGTGGGCCATCGCGATGACGTCGTCCGCGCCGTGCGAGCCGACGAGCATCGTGGTCGAGCCGACGACCGAATCGTAGTGCCGCGCGAAGCCCTCGCGTCCCTCCGGCGAGCCTTTGTCGGCAGACATGCCGGACGAGCCGGGAATGCCGAATCCCGCGAGTCCATCGGATGCGCCGGATGCGCCGGACGCGGCCGACGCACCGGACGGGCCGGACGAATCGGTCACGCCGCTCCCCCGGCGTTCGGCGTACAGGTCGTTCAATCGCGCGGTGAGTTTTTCCGCCAACCCACGCGAGTTGACGAACACGAGCGTGGTGCGGTGGGCGAGGATCTCGTCGAGAACGCTCGCCTCGACCACCGGCCATATCGAGCCGGACGTGCGGTCGCCGGCGGCGCCGGTGACCGCGGACGAATCGGCGTTCCACCGGTCCGTTCCGTCGGTTCCGCCGGAACCACCGGAACCGCCGTCGACGATTCCCTTGCGTTCGGCGAGACGCCGCATGGCGGGCGTGACGCCGGAGATGTGCGGCACCGCCGCGCGTTCCGCGTCGACGCCGCCGGCGCGGTGCGCGACGTTCGCCGATCGCAGGTCGCGCATGTCGGCCAACGGTTCCACGACCTTCAAGTCCATGTCGGGTCGGGATCCCGGGTCGACGATGGTGACGGGTCGCGTGCCGCCGAGGAAGCGCGCGGCCTCGGCGGGCGGGTTCACGGTGGCGGACAGGCCGATGCGTTGGGCGGGCCGGCCGGCGGACGCATCCGTCGCCGCATCGCCGTGGCGACGCCGATTCGCGGCGCTTCCGGTGATGAGGTCGTCGAGCCGTTCGAGGCTCAATGCGAGGTGGGCACCGCGTTTGCCGCCGGCGAGCGCATGGACTTCGTCGACGATGACGGTGTCCACGGTCCTGAGGATGGTCCTCGCCTTGGAGGTGAGGATGAGGTAGAGGGATTCGGGTGTGGTGACGAGGATGTCCGGCGGATGCGCGGCGATGGCGCGACGCTCCTTGGGCGTGGTGTCGCCGCTGCGCGTGGCGATGCGGATGGCGGGCGCGGGCGCGCCTGTGGCCGCGCAGGCGGCGGCGATGCCGTCCAACGGCGCTTCGAGGTTCTTAGCGACGTCGACGGCGAGAGCCTTGAGCGGCGAGATGTAGAGGACGCGCACGCCCTTGGTCTTGCGGGAGCGGGTGGTGGGCGCGTCCGTCATGAGACGGTCGATGGCGGAGAGGAAGGCGCACAGGGTCTTGCCGGAGCCGGTGGGGGCGATGACGAGCGTGTCCGCGCCGGAGCGGATGACGGGCCATGCCTCGCGCTGCGCTTCGGTGGGCGCGCCGAACGCATGCCGGAACCATTCCCGGGTGGGTTTCGAGAACGCTTCCAGACATTCGCACATATGTTCGATGCTAGTGCCGCGCTGCGACGAGCGCGGGCGCACGGATCGGCCGTACGGGTCGGCCGTACGGGTCGGCCGCACGGGTCAGTCGTCGACGTATTCGAGGATGTCGCCGGGCTGGCAGTCAAGGACGCGGCAGATGTTGTCGAGGGTGGTGAAGCGTACGGCCTTGGCGCGCCCGTTCTTGAGGACGGACACGTTGGCGGGCGTGATGCCGACGCGGTCGGCGAGTTCATTGACGCCCATCTTGCGTTTGGCGAGCATGACGTCGAGGTTGACGCGGATGGCCATGTCAGATCACCTCCGCGAGTTCGTCGCGTTGCGCGATGGCGGCCTTGAGCAGGGACCGCATGACGAGCAGGAGCAGGATGAAGGCGGCGATGAGCAGCAGCGCCACGACGCATGCCGCGCTCATGGCCGCGGCGCCCATCGCGACGTCCACGGCGACGCCCTGCGCCGGATCGTAGTATTCGGCGTGCGCGAGCGAGCCGTAGAGCAGCACGAAGAGGACGAGCACACCTTCGGCCGCGGCGCAGACGATGATGGCGTCGGTCCAGGTGACGGCTCTGCCGGAGAACACGTCGCGCCGTCTGGCGAGCGTGAGCAGCCGCCACAGGGGGATCAGCGCGGCTTCGAAGCACAGGATGCCGAGTATGCCGGCGATGGCGTACGGCCATCGGGCGGGGGCGAGCTCCGGGTACGTGGCGACGATGTCGCCGGAGAGGACGACCACGGCGTACTGTCCCCACAGGCAGACCAGTTCGAAGAGGACGATGAGCGCCTTGAGCGCCGTGATGGCGGCGGGATGGTATTCGGGCCAGCGTTCGTTCGACGTGTCGGCCATGATGTGCTCCTTCCGGTTGGAGCGGCTCCCCCTCGGGCGCCACCCCGAATGTATTGCAAGACGATAATAACCTATCGTTTTTCAATATGTCAACACCGTGAAGAATTGCATGTCGATAGATTCATATCGTTTTTCGATAGTTACGATGGCGGCAGCCATACGGAACCGTCGCCCACATGCGACGCACGTTCCCACGCATCGGACCCAAGGAGCACGACATGACCGAACCGACCACCATCGCACGCACGCCGTCGGACGCACACACGGCACCGCCGTCGGACGTTCCGCCATCGGACGGCATGACGCGACGGACCGACGACGGACCGACGCGGTCGACACAGGACGGGCGCGGCCTGCGCCTGCTCGTCGCGGCGTTCGCCGTCACGTTCCTGTTCGACCGGCTCGTCGTCGCCACGTGGACCGACATGCCCGCATGGGTGTACCAGTGGGGCTATCTCACGCCGCTCGCCGTGTTCTGGCTCGTCTGCCTCGCCGTCATGACGGCCCTCCACCCGCACACGGCGCTCACTCGCCCGCTCACCTGGACGGTGACCCTCGCCGTCGTGGCTCTGGCCGCATGGTGCATGCTCGCCGAAACGCGTTTCCAAGGCAACCTCGAATTCGAACTCATCACCGTCATCCTCGTCATGCCCGCGCTGCTCATGCTCCACGCGCAGCTCGCGAACGGCCTGTACGACGTGCGCCGTCCCCTCGGCGTCGTCGTCAACTGGTTCGCGGGATGGGTGGTCAAGCCGTTCACGCGGATCGGCCGGCTCTTCCGGCTACTGGACGGCTTGGGGCGGAACCTGCGCGGCTGCGGCCCGGACGGCACGCGGCGAATCGGAGGCGCCGCACGCAAGGCGGGCCTCGCCATGCTCATCGGACTGCCGCTGCTCGCCGTCCTGCTCGCCCTGCTCTCCGGCGCGGACATGGTGTTCCGCTACGGACTGACGCGTCTCTTCGGCGATTTCGACGTGCGCTCCCTGTGCACGCACGCCGCATGGACGCTGCTGCCGCTGCCGTTCCTGTTCTCCCTGCTGGCGCATGCGGACGACACGTCGGACAAGGCGAAGGCCTCGTACGCGATGCGGGCCGGCCTGCGGTTCGACGGCGCGGTGACCGCCATCGTGCTCGGCATGGCGCTCGCCGCGTACGCCGTGTTCTGCGGCGTGCAGTTCACGTTCCTGTTCGCCGGCGCCGGTCTGCCGGACGGACTCACCTACGCCGAATACGCACGCTCCGGATTCTTCCAGCTGCTCGCCGTGGCCGCCATCAACCTGACGATGTTCGGGCTGGCGCACACGTACGCGCGCCGGACACGCACGCTCGTCGTCATGCTCGTCGGGCTGGTCGGCGCCACCGGCGTGATGCTCGCCTCCGCCGCCAGACGGCTGCTGCTGTACATCGCCGCGTACGGGCTGACGTGGATGCGGTATGCGGCGGGCGCGTTCATCGGGCTGCTGGCCGTGATGCTGCTGCTCGCCTTGGTTAAGATGGTCCTCCCCCGTCTGCCGTTGACGGCCGCCTGCCTCGTGGCGTTCCTCGTCTGGTACGTGGCGTTCGGCTGGAGCGACCCGGCGTACGTCATCGGCACGTTCGACGCGGCGCACGGGTTCGGCATGGGGCCGACGATCATCCCGTGAGCCGGACGCCGCGTCTCAGCCGCGCTTGCGGCGCAGCGCCTCGTGCATGACGACCATGACGACGAGGAACGCGAGCAGGAAGAACGGGAACAGGCCGATGGTCAGATACTGGGCGATGAGACCGAACAGCGGCGGCATGAGCATCGACCCGACGTAGGCGGCGGCCATCTGCACGCCCACGATGGCCTGCGAGCGCTCCTCGCCGAAATAGGCGGGCGTGGAGTGGATGATGCACGGGTAGATGGGCGCGCAGCCGAGCCCCACCACGGTGAGACCCGCGAACACGCCGAGATGATGCGGCAGCGGCAGCAGCATGACGACGATGCCGGCGAGGATGAGCGCCTGGCCGAGGCGGATCATCTCGTGGTCGGCGAGCCGCATCGTGAGGAAGCCGCTCAGGCCGCGGCCCACGGTGATGCCGATGAAGAACAGGCTGATCCAGCTGGCGGCCTCCGCCTTGCCGATGCCGTGCCCCAGGACCATGTAGCTCGCGCCCCACAGCATGCACGTGGATTCGACGGCGCAGTAGCACAGGAACATGAGCAGGATCTCGCGGGCGCCGCGGATGGCGAGTACGCCCTTGAGCCCCAACGGTTCACGCTTCGGCGCGGAGGACGCGGAGGACGCGGAGGACGACGCGTCGGATGAATCCGGTGTATCGGGCACACCGGACGCGGACGCACCGGACGCCGTGCGGGACTTCCACAACGGCAGGCTGAACGTGATGACCACGGTGAGCGCGATCTGCAGGAACGCGATGTACCGGTAGCCCCACGGCCACCCCTGTCCGCCGGAGAGCGCATAGCCCATCACATACGGGCCGGTCAGGGCGCCCACGCCCCACATGCAGTGCAGCCAGCTCATATGCCGGCTCTCATAGTGGATGGCCACGTAGTTGTTGAGCGCGGCGTCCACGCCGCCGGCGCCGAGCCCGTACGGCACGGCGAGCGCGAGCAACGTCCAATAGTCCGGGGCGAACGAGAAGCCGAGCAGAGCGGCGGCGGTGAGCCCCACGGACGCCGCGGTGACGCGACCGGCGCCGAACCGCAGGGTCATGCGGTCGCTCATGAGCGCCGAGCAGATGGTCGCCGCGGAAATCGTCATCGAGATGCCGCCCGCCCACGACAGGGGTGCACCGAGATCCTGGCTCATGGTGGGCCATGCGGCGCCGAGCAGCGCGTCCGGCAGCCCCAGACTGATGAACGACAGGTAGATCACGGCGAGCAGCAGACTCGTCATCGGGCCTCCTCGGAATCATGGGAATCGCCGGACCGCGGGAACGTACGGCACGGTGCGGTGCAGCCGTTCATGATACCGGCATCGGGAAGACGACGGGCCCGGACACGCATGCATCGGCCGGCCGGACGGATTGGACGGCCAGGGCCGACCGGAACCGGAGGCGTCTACTCGGCGGGCGTGAAGTAGTCGGCGATCTCCTCGGCGGTGCCGAACGAGGATTGCGCACCGAGCTTGGTGGCGGCGTATGCGGCCACATAGGAGCCGATCTGCGCGGATTGGAGCAGCGAATACCCCGCGGCGAGACCGGCGAGCACGGTGCCCATGAACGAGTCGCCGCAACCGGTGGTGTCGACCGCCTCGACGATGGCCTGGCCCACGCGGAACCATTGCCCGTCCTCGATGACGATGGACCCCTCCTCGCCGAGGGTGACGATGCCCCGGGTGAAGCCGTAGTCGGTGAACCGGGCGACCACGTCGGCCCAATCATGCGTGGACCAGGTGCCTTCGACGAGGTCCGGCAGTTCGAGCAGGTCGGCGGCCTCGTGCTCGTTGACGAGGAGGATGTCGGTGGCCTCGATGAGCTCGTGCGGCAGCTCCGCCATGAACGGGGACTCGTTGAGCAGCACGGTCACGCCCTGCTCGTGCGCTGCCTGGGCGGCGGCGATCACGGTGGGCACGGGGCTTTCCAGGCACAGGCCGAGCACCTTGGCCTCGCCGAGCGCCTCGCGGTGGCATTGCACGTATCCGGCGCTCACCTTGCCGTTCGCGCCGGTGGAGTAGACGATGGTGTTCTCCCCCTCGGCGTCCACGGTGATGACGGTGGTGCCGCTGGCGCCTTCGGTGTGGAGGATCTCGCTGGTGTCGACGCCCGCGTCGTCGAGCTTGCTCAGCAGGAAGGCGGCGTTCTCGTCGTCGCCGACGGCCCCGTAGAAGTGTACGTCGGCGCCGAGCCTGGCTGCGGCCGCGGCCTGGTTCGCGCCCTTGCCGCCGGGCAGGATCTTCAGCGCACCACCCTTGACGGTCTCTCCCGGTTCGGGGAGTCTGCGCGTGGTGACGGTGTAGTCCGCGTTCATCGAACCGACCACGGCCACGGATCCTTCGGATTGGCTCATGCCCATGAGCCGTTCGCGGATGGTCAGCGGCATCTGCGAACGCGCCTCGACGGGTTTCTCCTCGCTCATCACGATATTCACGTCCCGATAGTCTAGTCCGACCACGGGCCAACCCGGTCAGGTGTCGATCTTGGACCGGTCGAAGTCGTCCGCGTTCTCGACGATGAACGCCTTGCGCGGCGGCACGTCGTCGCCCATGAGCAGGTTGAAGATCTCGCTGGCCTCGGCGGCGTCCTCCATGCGGATACGGCGCAGCATACGCGTGCGCGGGTCCATGGTGGTGTCGGCCAGCTGGTCGGCGTCCATCTCACCCAGACCCTTGTAGCGTTGGATGTCCGGATTGTAGGAGATGTGGCGGCGGTCCAGGTCGGCGAGCTTGCCGGCGAGCTCGTCGTCGGAGTACGTGTAGATGAACTCGCCCTTGTGCGAGCCGGCCAACGCGATGCGGTGCAGGGGCGGCACGGCCGCGTACACGTAGCCGTGCTCGATGAGCGGACGCATGTACCGATAGAACAGGGTGAGCAGCAGGATGCGGATGTGCGCGCCGTCCACATCGGCATCGGTCATCATGATGACCTTGTGGTAGCGCGACTGCGTGATGTCGAAGCTCTGCCCGGAACCGGCGCCCACCACCTGGATGATGGCCGCGCACTCCTTGTTGGACAGCATCTGCGTGATCGACGCCTTCTGCACGTTGAGGATCTTGCCTCGGATGGGCAGCAGCGCTTGGAACCCGGAGTTGCGGGCCGCCTTGGCGGTGCCGAGCGCGGAATCGCCCTCCACGATGAACAGTTCGGCCACGTCGTCGTTGCCCGGCTGGCAGTCGGACAGCTTCGGCGGCATGGACGCGGATTCGAGCGCGTTCTTGCGGCGCGTGACCTCCTTGGCCTTGCGGGACTGCACGCGCGCGTGCATCTCGCCGACGATCTTCTCGAGCACGCGGCCGGACTGCTCCTTGTAGCCGCGTTTGGCGCCGGTGATCATCTCGCCGAACTGGCGGTCCGTCATGCGCGAGACGATCGGCTTGACCTGCGCGGTGCCGAGCACGTCCTTGGTCTGCCCCTGGAACTGGGGTTCGGCGATGCGCACGGTGACGACGGCCACGAGGCCCGCGGTGATGTCG
Source organism: Bifidobacterium sp. CP2 (assembly GCF_018555635.1). Taxonomy (NCBI): domain Bacteria; kingdom Bacillati; phylum Actinomycetota; class Actinomycetes; order Bifidobacteriales; family Bifidobacteriaceae; genus Bifidobacterium; species Bifidobacterium sp. CP2. The sequence continues at coordinate 17,157 of NZ_JAFEJX010000014.1, forward strand.
TCGCGCTCGATGCGCATGTTCGAGTCCTTGAGGTTCACCTTGAGCTTGCGGGCGCTCGCCTCGACGGCCTTGCGCACCTGCCTGGTGACCGCGTTCATGAGGCCGTCCACGTGCATGCCGCCGCCGGGCGTCTCGATGATGTTCACGAAACTGCGGATCGTGGTGTCGTAGCCGTTGACCCATCTGAGGGCGATGTCGACGCCGCAGGTGCGCGTCACCTTCGCGGCGTGCAGCTCGCCGTTCTCGCCGACGGCCTGCGTCTCCTCCTCGTAGGTGTCCTCGCCCTGGATGCGCCAGATGTCGGAGACGGCCTCGCCGTGCGAGAGGAAGTCGACGAAGTCCTTGACGCCGCCGGTGTGACGGAACTCCTCGACGCGGGCGTGCGTGTGGTTCGCCGCGTCCGCCTTGGCGACGGCGACGGCGTCCGCGCCGGCCGGGGTCTCCCCGGTCCCGGAGACGCCTTCCGCCTCCGCTTCGGCGGCGGGTTCCGTGGACGCCGTGGGTTCCGCGGGTTCGACGGCCGCGGGCGTGCCGGCGTCCGCGTCGACCTCGAGCATCTCGTCGACGGCGGCATCGCCGGTCTCCGGCACGTTCTCGTCGACGACGGTGATCTTCAGGCCCGGCACGAGGAAGCTGGTCTGACGCACGCGGTCGATGAGCTGCTCGTACGAGAACTCCGCGGTGCTGTTGAAGATCTCCGGATCCGCCCAGTAGCGGATGCGCGTGCCGGTACGCTTGGCGGGCACCTTGCCGATGATCTCGAGTTCGGTGGGACGGTTCTTGCGGGTGCGCTTGAACGGCGAGTCCGGCGAGGGATGCGCCGGATCGGCGTCCGTGTATACGCCGGGATGCCCCTGATGGAACGACATGTGGTGCGTCAGGCCGTCGCGGTCCACCTCGACGTCGAGGCGCGAGCTCAGCGCGTTGACCACGGAGGAGCCGACGCCGTGCAGGCCGCCGACCGCGTTGTAGGACGCGTTGCCGAACTTGGCGCCGGCATGCAGCTTGGTGAGCACGACCTCCACGCCGGACAGGCCGGTCTTCGGCTCCTTGTCGACGGGGATGCCGCGGCCGTTGTCCGCAACCTCGACGGAGCCGTCGGTGTGCAGGGTCACGACGATGTCCGTGCAGAAGCCGGCCAGCGCCTCGTCGACCGAATTGTCGATGATCTCCCACAGGCAGTGCATGAGGCCCTGGCTGTCCGTGGTGCCGATGTACATGCCGGGGCGCTTGCGCACCGCGTCCAGGCCTTCAAGGACGGCGAGGTCCTTGGCGCCGTATGCTTCCTTCGCCATAAGCTCCTAGCGGTTGAGCGGGTTTGAGTCGGATTCTCGGAACGGTTCCGGCGGGGACGGTCCGACGGACCGTCCCCGCCTGTTCCGAATCATTGCGGATTATATGGATGGCTCCGTCGGTGAACGGTCCACAGGACCGTTCACCTCCTCACGTGATTCGCGCTGCCGAGCGGCGCGAATCACTGATCGAGGAAGTCACGCAGGGTCTGCGAGCGCGACGGGTGGCGCAGCTTCGACATGGTCTTCGATTCGATCTGACGGATGCGCTCACGGGTCACGCCGTACACGCGGCCGATGTCGTCGAGGGTCTTCGGCTGACCGTCCTCAAGGCCGTAGCGCATCTTGATGACGCCGGACTCACGCGGGGACAGCGTCTCGAGCACGCTCTTGAACTGCTCCTGGAGCAGGGAGAACGCGACGGCGTCGGACGGGGCGATGGCGTCGGTGTCCTCGATGAGGTCGCCGAACTCGGAGTCGCCGTCCTCGCCGAGCGGGGTGTGCAGCGAGATCGGCTCGCGGCCGTACTTCTGCACCTCCTGCACCTTCTCGACGGGCATGTCGAGCTCGCGGGCCAGCTCATCCGGCGTGGGCTCGCGGCCGAGGTCCTGCAGCATCTGGCGCTGCACGCGGCTCAGCTTGTTGATGACCTCGACCATGTGGACGGGCACGCGGATGGTGCGCGCCTGGTCGGCCATGGCGCGGGTGATGGCCTGGCGGATCCACCACGTGGCGTAGGTGGAGAACTTGAAGCCCTTCTTCCAGTCGAACTTCTCGACGGCGCGGATGAGGCCCAGGTTGCCTTCCTGGATGAGGTCGAGGAAGAGCATGCCGCGGCCGGTGTAGCGCTTGGCGAGCGAGACGACGAGTCGCAGGTTGGCCTCGAGCAGGTGGTCCTTGGCCTTCTTGCCGTCGTTGGCGGCCCACTTGAGCTCGCGCTTGCGCTTGAAGTCCATGGTGTCGCCCTCGGTGTCCAGCAGATGCTGGGCGTACAGGCCGGCCTCGATGCGTTCGGACAGGTCCACCTCCTGCTCGGCGTTCAGCAGGTTCACGCGGCCGATCTGCTTGAGGTAGTCCTTGACCGGGTCGGCGGTGGCGCCGGCAGTGATCACGCGGCGCTTGGGGTTGCCGACCTTGCCGCCGCGGCGGCGCGGACGCGGCTCGTAGTCGTCGTCATCGTCGTCGCGCACCACGAAGGCGCCCTTCTGCTTGGGCTCCTCGGGTTCCTCGGGCTTGTCGTCCTCGTCGTCGTCCTCGTCGTCGACGTCGTCATCGTCGAGGTCGTCCTCGTCGGAGTCCGCATCCTCGTCGTCCGAGTCCTCACCGTCGACGTCGTCGAGGTCCTCGTCCAGATCCTCGTCGAGGTCGTCGACGTCGAGGTCGTCCTTGGCGTCGTCCAGACGCTCGTCGACGTCCGCCTCCGCCGGCGCGGCGGCCTTGGCCTTGCGGCCCCTGCCCGTGGTCTTGGCGGAGCCGGTCTTCGCGGTCTTCCTCTTCGCGGCGGTCTTGCGCGCGGTGCTGGCTTTCTTCGCGGGGACGGCCGTGGTCTCGTCCTTCGTTTCCTCGGTCTTGTCGCCGGCCGTCGTGCTCTTCGTAGCCAAACTGATCCTCCTCGCGGTCCTCGCCCCGGCCGTATACCACAAAGGCACACTTATGGCAAGGGCAAATCGTCAACTATGTGAGTTAACCACCCCATGCGGACGATTATTCCCGGAAGGCCTTCGCACGGGGCGTCACCGTCTGGCGCAGGCGGGGCATGCACCCCGGCTCGCGGCGCCGAGGACGATCGCGGCGAGCGAGCACCCGTCGTCCAGCGCCAGGCTCCGCAGCGCGTACGCGGACGCCTCGGCGTCGCCCAGCCACCACAGGACGTAGGCGATCGCCGCATACGGCTGCGCGCAGAACGCCCGCGGCATCAGTCCCGCCATCGCCGCAAGCATGCCCACCCCGGCACGGCACCGTTCGACGTCCGGCCCGCGTTCGTCCTCGAACGCCGCGGACAGCAGGTCGCGCACGGTGGACGACACCTCCTTCGTGCGCGGGCGGGACAGGATGTCCATGAGCACGTCCCTGCCGCACTCGTCGTCGTCGAAGAGCATGGACAGGATGAGCGCGTCGCGGATGGACAGCACCTCGCGCATGCCGACGGCGAGCGCGGCCATCGTGTCCCGGTCCGGTCCGGCGCCGCGCCGTTCCAGACGGGCGAGCCACGCGTCGAGCGGCCCGTCCATCCAGTCCGCGTTGGCCCGTTCGGGACCGTGTTCGCGTCTCGATTCGCGCAGCCGCCGCGCAAGCCTCTCGGCGGCCTCGTCGTCGTACGCGTCCGTCCCCGTCCCGGGCCCGGGGAGCGTGCCCGGCTCCCCCGCGGGGATGTCGGACGGGTCGGGCGTGCACGTCCGCGCGTCCCGGCGCCCGTTGCGCCGCATGCGGTCGCGACGGTCGTGTCCGTGGTCCTGGTGCTGGTCATGGTCATGGCTGTGGTCCGTGGTCATGGCGTCCTCCTTGAAGCCGGTCGTCCCGGCCCGTCCGGGCCGGTGGAGGACAGTATGCCGCACCGCGGCCGCGCGCGGCCGGTTTCCCGACCCATGTGGTCGGAGCCTCCCGAACCCTTGGAAAACCTCGGTTCTTGTGTTCGCCGGACAATGTGGATAACTTAGAGGGCATGCATACAACCGACGCCGACCGTGCCCTCATCGAACCCCGCATCACCGCCCTGGTGGCCCAGCATACGGGCGTCCCCGAGGATGTCCCCGGGGACGACGCCGTCCCCCGGGTCTGCCGGAACACGATGGACGGGGTCGTCGCGCAGGGGGTCGCCTCGAGCGAGGGCGGCAAGCGCCTGCGCGCGCTGCTCGCCCTGTCCGCCTACGACGCGTTCGGCGGCGTCTCGGCCCGCAGAGGCGCGATGGTGGACCTGGCGTGCGCCATCGAGGTGTTCCAGACCGCGGCGCTCGTGCATGACGACATCATCGACGAATCGGATCTGCGGCGCGGACGTCCCAGCGCGCACAAGGCGTTGGAGGACTTCGCCGGGAACGTGGCCGTCGGCCGCGGGCTGGGGCTTATGCTCGGCGACCTGCTGGCCACGGCCTGCGTGTCCATCGCCAACGACGCGGCCGGCCGGCTTCCGAACTCCCCCGCGCTGGTGGACGCGTTCCTGAACATGCAGCGCGAAGTGGAGATCGGCCAGGTGCTCGACCTCGCCGTCGAGCAGGCGCCGCTGGACGAGCCGGACGCGCTCGTCGAAGCCTCGCTCGGCGTGTTCCGCTGGAAGACGGCCAGCTACACCACCATCGCGCCGCTCGAACTGGCGCTGCTCGCCGTGGGCGCGCCGGCCGCACGGGCGAGGGAGCTGGCCCTCGCCGTCGGACGCCCGCTGGGACTGGCGTTCCAGCTCGAGGACGACCTCATCGACGTGACCGGGTCGAGCCGCACGAGCGGCAAGCCCGTCGGCGGCGACATCCGCGAGGGCAAGCGCACGGTGCTGCTCGCCGACGCGATCGCCGGCGCCGACGGCGGCGAACGGGACGAACTCATCGCCATGTTCGAGGCGGAACGGCGCGACGCGCACGACGTGCGCCGCGCCATCGACCTGTTCACGTCCACCGGCGCCGTGGCAAGGTCGCGCGCCAGGATCGCCGAGCTGTGGGACGAGACGCGGCTCGCCATCGCGAAGACCACGCTCAACACGGCCCAACGCGCCTCACTGACCGCCATGTGCGCGAGGTTCGTGCCGGACGTGGCCGGACGCTAGAGTGGTGCGTGACATGTCCATGCATTTGAGGGATCTACGATAACCACTATGAGTGAAGCCGCACAAGCGCCCGAAGGCCGGATGATCGAAGGACGCTACCGCATCGTGCGCCAGATAGCGCAGGGCGGCATGGCCACCGTGTACGAGGCCCATGACGAGCGCCTCGAGCGGACGGTGGCCGTCAAGGTCATGCACACGCAGCTGGCGCAGGGGCCGCACCGCGACCAGTTCATCGAACGCTTCAAGCGGGAGGCGCGGTCCGCCGCGCAGATCGCGAACCCGCACATCGTGCAGGTGTACGACGCAGGCGAGTTCGAAGGGCTCGCCTATCTGGTCATGGAATACGTGCACGGCGTGAACCTCCGCCAGGAGATGCAGCGGCAGGGCACGTTCACCGTGCGCGAGACGCTGCGCGTCGTGGCGGAGACCTTGGACGGCCTCGCCGCCGCGCACCGGGTGGATGTGGTGCACCGGGACATCAAACCCGAGAACATCATGCTCAACGACCGCGGCCACGTGCAGATCACCGACTTCGGCCTCGCGAAGGCCACCTCGCAGGCCACGCTCTCCTCCACCGGCATGCTGCTGGGCACCGCCGCCTACCTGCCGCCGGAGACCATCGAACGCAACGAGGCCCTCCCCCAGGGCGACCTGTACGCCGTCGGCATCATGGCCTGGGAGATGCTCGCCGGCACGGTGCCGTTCATCTCCGACAATCCGGTGACGCTCGTGTTCAAGCACGTGCACGAGGACGTGCCGTCCCTCGAGACCGTCTGCCCCGGCATCCACCCGCACGTGGCACAGTTCATCGCGCACCTCACCGCACGCGCCATCGACGCGCGACCCGCGGACGCGACGGAGGCCCTCGACGAGCTGCGCCGCATGAGCTCCACGCTGCCGTTGGACGCGTGGGGATACCGTCTGCCGACGGCCGGCGCGACGGGCGTGAACGGCGCCGCGCCGCAGACCACGCCGAACGGCGCGACCGAACCTCCCGTGACGGCGCCTCCCGCGCCGCCGATGCCTCCCGCACCCCGGAAGACCGGCTCCGGCGCGGCTACATCGGACATCCCGCCCACCACGGCGATGGACCAGGGTGCCACCCAGGTGCTCGACCCCATGCGCGACACCGCCGGCACGCAGGTCCTGCCGCGTACCAGCGCCCCCGGCGTCGCAGGCGCGGACGGCGACGACTTCCTCGCCGACTTCGCCGCGGACGGCTCCCCCCGGACCGGAGGCGCGGACGCGGGTCCCATCCCCGCGCATCACGCCGCCCCCGCATCGGACGGACGGAAGGCCACGGACGGCGTCACCGGCGGTCCCGCCGCCAAACCGCGTCGCACGGTGAACAAGGCCGCCGTCATCGCCGTCGTCGTCACGCTCGTCGTGGCCTTGACCGCAGGCGGAACCGGCGCATGGTGGTACTACCTGGGACCCGGCAGCTACTGGGCGCTGCCCAAGCCGGACGACATCACCTGCACGCAAGGCAAGGCGTGCACCCTCGACGACGCCGTCTGGAAACGCTACGAAAGCACGCTCAAGGTGACGGGCATCCCCTACAAGGCCGTCACCGACTACAGCGACACCGTGGCGGAGGGCGCCATCATCGCCGCGCGCGTGGGCGGAGCGGACGCCACCGTGGACATGCACATCAGCAAACGGCATCCCTCCACGCTCCAGGTGACGGTATCCAAAGGCGTGAAGACGGCCACGATCCCCGCGGACATCCTCGACGCCTCGTCCGGGAACGGCAAGGCGCCGTTGGACGCGTTGAAGGCCGCCGGATTCACGAACGTCAAGCACGACGAATCCAAGGACGAATACTCGATGACGCTGCCCGAAGGGGCGGCGCTGAGCATCTCCCCCGACCCGGGCACCACGCTCAAACACAACGACGAGGTGACCGTGACCCTGTCCAAGGGGCCGATGCCGGTGACCATGCCGGACATCGTGGGGCGTACGAAGGACGACGCCAACGGGCTGCTCGCCGATCTGAAGCTCTCCGCGAACTACAGCGAGGAGTACAGCGACACCGTGGACGCGGGCAAGGTCATCTCCGCCTCCCAGAAGAAGGGCGCGCAGCTGCATTGGGGCGACACCGTCGACGTGGTCGTCTCCAAGGGACCGGAGATGGTGACCATCCCGGACGTGCGCGGACAGTCCTACGACGACGCCGCCAAGGCGCTGCAGGCGCTCGGCCTGGACGTGAAGAAGTCGGCGCCGCTGGGCGACGTGACGCACACCGTGCGCCTGCAGGACCCCGCGCCCGGCCAGCAGGTGCGCATCCGCGACGCGAACGGCACGAAGACGGTGGTCACGCTCACCGTGGTGTGACGCCGCGCAGCGTACCCACAGCGTACGGCACACAGCGCGCCCACGGCGCAACTCAGGTGCGACTCGGGTACGTGACCCGGACGTGACGACATGCCGCGGCTAGGAGCGGCTATGACGAGGGGCGGTCCCTTCCCGAAGAGGAAGGGACCGCCCCTCGCATGTCGTCCCGGCTTACTCCTGCGCGGCCTTGGCCTCCTCGGCCTCCTGCTTCGCCTTGAGCTCGGCCTTGACCTTCTGCGCGTATTCGGGCACGTACTCCTGGCCGCTGAGCTTCTGGATCTCGGCGGTGAGACGGTCGGTGAGCCCGCGCAGGTCGTCGTGCGTGATCTCGTCCGCGGCCTTCCTCTCCACGTGGATCGGCTTGCCGTAGATCACCTGGGTGCGGCCCTTCCTCGGGATGGACGTGCCGATGGGCTGGAGCTTGTCGGAGCCGATGAGCGCCGTCGGCACGATCGGGCAGCCGGTCTCCAGGGCGAGACGCGCCACGCCGGTATGCCCCTTGTACAGGCGGCCGTCCGGGCTGCGGGTGCCTTCGATGTGGATGCCGAACAGGTGGCCGTCCTCGATGATCTCGCGCGCATGCTCGAGCGCGCCGAGCGACTTGTTGCCGCCGGAACGGTCCACGGGGAACACGCCCACGGACGTGAACCACCACTTCTTGAACTTGCCCTTGAGCCCCTTGCCTTCGAAGTATTCGGCCTTGCCCATGAAATGCACCATGCGCGGGCAGGTGATCGGGATGAGCGCGTCGTCGATGACGGCGAGATGGTTGGCGGCGATGATGGCACCGCCCTTGCGCGGGATGTTCTCCAATCCCTTGGCGGTGGGGCCGAGACGGCGACGTGCGATGGGACCGAAGACCTTGACGAAGAACCAGTAGAGCACTGCGTTTCCCTCCCCGCGCGAACACCCGCGGCAGATTAGAGTGGTGTGTATGACTGACCTCAACAATACCAACGCCGGCGACGAGCGCACAAACCCCTCTTCGGATGACGGTTCGGCGGACAAGCCGGACCTCGGCAACCTCGACGCGGCGTGGGCGGCGTTCGAGGCGGAGCATCGGGACGACCTCGACGCGGTGGCGTCCTCGCGCAACGCGAAACGATTCGAAAAGCATGCGGAGCGCCGGGAGAAGGAGCGCCTCCTCGACATCGGCGACCTCACGCCGGATGCGTTCTCCCGCACCGGAGCGAGCCACGGGCCGCGCGACTTCACCGGTTCCAGCTGGCTCGACACGGACCAGGTGATGGACGCCTACGATGATGGCGGCTTCACTCCCCCGAACCCCACGATCGGCCCGGTGAAGCGTTCGACGCTGATCTGCTGGATCCTGTTCGTCGTGGGGCTGGTGGGATCGGCCGCCACGATGTTCATCCCGGGGCTCGCCTCGGTGCCGTTCCTCGGGTGGCTGCTCGACTTCCTGTTCGGCATCTGCACGGTCGTCGGCCTCGGCGGGCTCATCAGCAAGCTGCTGGGCCGCAAGCGGCAAACGGGCGACCGCGGCGGATACTTCGACGACGGCGCGCGCGTGTGACGCCCCGGCCGGCGGCCGTCCGTGATCGTCCGTCACCGTCCGTCACCGTCCGCGGACGTCGGCCCGTCACGAGTTGAAGTCGATGGACTCTTGCAATTCGGCGATCATCGCCTTGGCCGCGTCGAGCGGCTTGCGCTTGCCAAAGACGACATCCTGCTGGTAGCGCACGATGGTCTTGTCGAGTTCGGAGGCGCCGTTCGGCGTGATCGCGGGAGGCTCGCCCAGCGTGGACCGGACGCCGTCGACGAAGTCGAACGCCGTGCGGTCGGTGCCGGTCGCCTGCGCGGCGAGGTCCTTGCGGATGGCGTTGTTGGCGGGGATGCCGCGTTCGGTGCCGAGTATGCGGCCGGCCTCCTTGCTGTTGACGAGGTAGTCGACGAGCATCGCCGCCTCCGCGGGGTGCTGGGACTGCGATGAGATCGCCCAGTACATGCCCGGTTTGAGATACATGGACTTCACGTGCGGATCGACCTGCGGCAGCGGGACGAGCGTCATGTTCGTCGTGCCCGCGGCCTGTGCGTACGGGGTGATCTGCGTGGTCTGGGTGAGCATCATCGCCTGCCGCCCCTTGCCGAAGTCGCTGTCGTTCATCGCGGCGGTCGTGTTCTCGCTCCAGCGTTCCGCACTGCCTTCGACGCCGTCGCGCGCCCATTCGGCGGGCAGTTCGAGGAAGGACGCCAACGTTTCCGGGGCGATTGCGACGCGGTTCCCCTCGAAGAGGCTCTCCCCGTGCTGGCGCGCCCACAATTGCAGGCCGTAGCCGTTATTGGGGGCGATGGCGCCGATGTCCTTGCCTCCGGAGCGTTCGGTGACCTGCTTCGCGAAGTCGGCGAACTCGTCCCACGTCCAGCGGCTCGTGTCCGGCAGGGTGAGTCCGAGTCCGTCGAGCACGTCGTTGTTGACGATGACGCCATACTGGGTGGTGGTCATCGGCACGGCGACCTGCCGGCCCTCCACCTGGCCCATCCGCTTCAGCGAGGCGTCCATGCCGTCGAGGTCGAGGTACTTCGAGGCCTTGTCCAGGTCGAGCAGGGATCCCATCGAACCGTAGAAGGCGAGGTAGAGCTCGTCCATCTGCATGACGTCGGGCGCGTTGCCGCCGGCGGATTGGACGGCGAGCTTGTCCCAGTATCCGGTCCAGTCGGCGTATTCCGTGTCGACGTGGATGTTGGGGTGCCGCTTCTCGAACGCCGCGACGGCCTGCTCAGTGGCCTTGATGCGCGCGTCGCCGCCCCACCAGTCGAGGCGGATGGTCACGTCGCCGTCCGAGGGAACGACCGGCACGTCGGAGGCGCCGACGGAGCTGCCGCACGCGGCGGACGCGCACAGGACGGCGGCGGTCGTCGCCGCAGCCAGATACTTCCTCAAACGCTTCATCGTTATCTTCTCCTTGCATGGGCAATGGCATGGATGCGTGTGTCATCAAGGCGCACCGAGGGAAGGCGTACGAAGGTACGTCGACCGAGGGGCAACGCGGATGACGCTCCATCCATGTCACTTGCCTCCGGTCGTGGCGATGCCCTGGACCAAATACCGTTGCCCGAACATGAAGACGAGGAACAACGGGATCAGCGATACCACGCTCATCGCGAACATCGGGCCGTAGCTGGACTGCGATTGCGAGTCGATGAACGTCCTGAGGGCGATCGGCACGGTGATCATGTCCGGCTTGGTCAGGTACAGCAGCTGGCTGAAGAAGTCGTTCCACGTCCAGATGAACGTGAACACGGCGCAGGTGCCGATGGCGGGCTTCATCAGGGGCAGCAGGATCTGGAAGAAGATGCGGATGTGGCCGGCGCCGTCGATCTTCGCGGCCTCGTCGAGGTCGCGCGGGAGCCCCCGCAGGAACTGGTAGAACAGGAACGTGAAGAACCCGTCCATGGCGAGGAACTTCGGCAGGATGAGCGGCACGAACGTGTTGATCATGTGCAGCGAGTTCCACATGATGTACTGCGGGATGACGACCACGTGGATCGGGATCATGAGCATGAGCAGCATGAAGCCGAACAGGAGCCTGCGGAACCGGAACTCGAGGCGCGCGAAGGCGTAGGCGGCCATCGAGCAGGTGAGGATGTTGCCGACGATCGCGAACACGACGATGATCAGCGAGTTGAGGATGTACCGGCCGAACGGGTGGCTCAGCGCGTTCCAGCCGGCGGCGTAGTTGCTCCATACCGGGTTGGTGACGACGAGGCCCATGTCGGTGAAGATCTCGTCCTGCGGGCGCAGCGAGCTTGCGATCATCCACAGGATCGGATACAGCATGAGGATGGCGACGAGCAGCACGACCACCTGCTTCGCGACGGCGGCGACCGCGCGTGCGACGGCCCTGCCTCTGTCCGGCCGCATGCCTTCGCCGGAGCCGAGGTCGGCGTATGCGGACGTCATGTCGATGTCGCCCGTTGCGCGGGATGCGCGGGATGCGCGAGTCGTCATTGTCGTGTCAGTCATCGTAATGCACCCAGAGTTTCGAGAGAGCGAAGTTGATTCCGGTGAGCTCGGCCACAATCAGCACCATGATCCAGGCCAGCGCGGAGGCGTATCCCATTCGCAGGGAGGCGAATCCCTGCTGGTAGAGGTACAGCGTGTAGAAGAGGGTCGAATCGGATGGGCCGCCGGTGCCGCCGGAGACGACGTACGCCTGCGTGAACGTCTGGAACGAGTTGATGACGCTCATCACCAGGTTGAAGAAGATGATGGGGCTCAGCTGCGGCAGCGTGATGGACCGGAACTGCCGCCATCTGCCGGCGCCGTCGACGCTGGCCGCCTCGTACAGTTCGCGTGGTATCTGCCTCAGGCCGGCGAGGAAGATGACCATCGGCGAACCGAACTGCCAGACGTGCAGCGCGATGAGCGTCCAGTTGGCGGTGTCCGGATTGGCGATCCAGCTCATCGTGGTGTGATACCCGAACACGCCGAGGAACGCGTTGAACAGGCCGTCCGTGCCGAACACCATGCGCCACAGGACCGCCACCGCCACTGATCCGCCGAGCATGGACGGCAGGTAGAAGGCGGAGCGGTAGAACGCGAGCCCCCGCATGCCGTGGTCGAGGACGACGGCGAGCGCGAGCGCCGCCACGAGCTGCAGCGGCACGGAGACGACCACGTAGGTCAGGGTGACCGTCAGCGAGTTCAGGAACCGCGGGTCGGCGAGCATGTGCCGGTAGTTCATGAGGCCGACGAACTGCGGCGGCTTGATCATGTTGTATTTCGTGAACGAGATCGCCAGCGAGTACAGCATGGGGATGAGGCTCAGGAACACCGCTCCGATGAGCCACGGGGCGAGGAATCCCAATGCCGCCTTGGTGTCCTTCGGTTTGTCCTGTGGTGTGCGCCGTTCCTTGACGAGCGCGCCGAATTCCGCGAATGAACTCACGATGTTCCTCCCATGCCATGCCACCCTCATCGGCGTGATGACTTCAACGATATCCGTCCGGCGGCGCCGTTGCCACTTGTTGCCAAAATTGCCCTGCGCCGTGTCGCGGGAGGTCGTGCGCCCGCGCGCGGGTATGACGAAGCCCCTCCCTGGGGAGGGGCTTCGTCGTGGAATCGGACGGACGGGAGGCGGGACCGTCCCCGTCGGCGTCACGCCTGGGTCTTGGCCTGGGCGGTGGCGATCCACTTGTCGAGCAGGGCCGCGGCGGCACCGGAGTCGACGGTGCGTTCGGCCAGCATGTACGCCTCGCGGAAGCGTTCGGCCAGTGTGCCGTCGCCGACCAGATGCCCGTCGGCGACGATGGCGGACGCGGCGTTGAGCAGCGCGGTGCTGCGCGCGGGGACGTCCTTGCCGGCGAGGAAGTCGCGGAACGCGGCGGCGTTGACCTCGGGCTCGCCGCCCTTCAACTGGGCGACGTCGATCTTCGCGAGTCCCAGTTCGACGGTCGGGTCGAACTCGGTCTCGGTGACCTTGCCGTCGCGGATCTCCCACACGGAGACCGGACCGGTGGGCGCGAGCTCGTCGAGCCCCTCATGGGAGGTGTACACCATGCCGGACTGGCCGTTGGCGGCGTACACGGCGGCCATGATCGGGCTGACCTCGCGCTTGGCGCAGCCGATGGCCACGTGCGCGGGCTTGGCCGGGTTGGTCAGCGGGCCCAGCACGTTGAACACGCAGGGGATGCCGAGCGCGGCGCGAATCGGACCGACGAAACGCATGGCCGGGTGGAAGGTGCGGGCGAACGCGAAGGTGATGCCCACCTCGTCGCCGACCTCGCCGACCGCTTCGGGACTGAGGTCGAGCGGCAGGCCGAGCGCCTCGAGCACGTCGGCGGCGCCGCACTTCGAGGAGGCGGCACGGTTGCCGTGCTTGACGATCTTGACGCCGGCGGCCGCGGCCACGACGGAGCCCATCGTCGACAGGTTCACGGTGGCGAAGCCGTCGCCGCCGGTGCCGACGATGTCGGTGGTCTCGCCGGAGACCTTGAGCGGCACCGCGTGCGACACCATCGCCTTGGCGGCGCCGGACACCTCCTCGGCCGTCAGTCCCAGCTGCTGCTGCATGGAGAGGGCCGCTCCCACGGCGGCCGGGTTGGCGTTGCCCTTCATCAGGTCATCGACGAACCATTCGGATTCCCCGGCACTCAGGTGGTCTCCCCCGACCAGCTTGGTGAGAATCGACTTCCATGTGATCTCTGCCATTGTTCCTCCTTGGCGCAGATGGCGCCTTCATACCACGTGACGCGGCTCATTGTAGCCGTCCCGTGTTTCCCGCTCCCACGGCTTCCATATTGCAGAAGGCCGGATATGGTGACGGCGCGGCGCCCACCCTCATCGGATGGGCGCCGCGCCGTCACCACCGCACCCGATCGTTCCAGGTACGGCGGCGGATCACGCGGTTTCGCCGCGCGTCAGACCCTGCGACGCAGAGCGAGCGCGACGCCGCAGACCACCGTCAGCAGCACGGCCGCCACGGCGATGGGCGCCACGGACGCGCCGGTGCGGGACAGGCTTCCGGCGTGGCCCTTGGCGGGGTTCTTCTTGGACGCGGCGTCCGCCGTCGTGCCGTTCCCCTTGCCGGTGGTGCCACCCGGCTGCTGGCCCTGACCCTGCTCCTGGCCCGGGGTGCCGGGCTGCGGATTCGTGGGGTTGGTGTCGGACGTCGGTTCGGCGAGGTCCACCGTGACGGCGTCGGCTCCGACCTTGGCGCTCGTGGTCAGCAGCGTCTTGCCGTCCGCAGAGGTGACGGTGACCGTGTAGTCGCCGGCGGGGACGCCGTCGATAGCGTAGCGGCCGTCGGTTCCGGTGACGGCGGTGTAGGCCTTGCCCCCGGCCTGCGTGCCGGTGAAGGCGACGGTGGCGCCGGCGACCGGGTTCTTGCCCGAGTCGGTGACGGTACCGCTCACCTTGGCGAACGCAATCTCGAAGACGCCCGGATCCGGGGTGTCGGAGACGTCGGCGCCGGAGAAGTCCTTCGCCTTGAGGTCGTCCGCGGTCAGGTAGCCGAACGTGAAGGTGTTCGCGTCGAGCGTGTACTTGACGCCGGTGCCGTCGATGGCGGCGTCCACCGGCCTGAGCGCGTCGACCGCGTCGAGGCCGACCTTCTGGTCGCCGGTCTTGAGGACTCCGGCGAACGGGGAGGCGTCGAGGTTGACGGCGGAGGCGTCGGCGTCGTTCTTGCCGGCGTTGACGTAGACGTTGTGGCCGTAGGTGACCTTCTTGTTGGTCTGGTAGCCGACGGGCGCGTTGGTTCCGTCGCCGCGGTTGTAGTAGAAGATGTTGTTGGTGAAGTTCCAGGTGTCGTCCTTGGAGCTGTCGGTGTTGATCCACGGGCCGTTCCAGTTCGGGTCGGACTGGTAGACCACGTTGTTGTAGATCTCGAAGTGGCCGCCCCACACGTAGCCGTGGAACGCCGCCCAGCCGCTGTCGGCGATGACGTTGTAGCGGATGATCACCGTGTTGTAGTCGTATCCGCACAGCAGGAAGCCCTCGCCGTTGTTGTGGATGTAGTTGCGCTGGATGACGACGTTCGTCACGTTGCGGTCGGGGTCGATGGCGTTGGAGTCCGAGCCGCCGGCCTTCTTCTGGGAGTCGAAGACCTCGTTGCGCTGGACCATCACGTCGTCGTCGAAGTACAGTTCGATGCCGCACACGCCCGGGTGGGCGATGACGTTGTCCTCGACGCGGCCGCCCCTGACGCTGGTCAGGTAGACGCCGTCGCCGTTGTACACGCCGGCCTGGTCGATGTCGTTGCCGCGCACCACGACGTTGGTGTGCATGCGCGCGTTGGACTTGTAGCCATTGGTGGCGCGGCCGTCCCACGCCGCGTACTTGTGGGAGCCGCCGTACCACTGCTTGATGGTGAACGCGGCGAACGAGTTGCGTGCGAATTCGTTGTGTTCGACGGTCACGTCGCTGAACACGGTGGCCTCGCCCGTGGGCTTGAAGGTCTCCATGAGGATGCCGCCGGTGCGCTTGGAGAAGTCCCAGCCGCCGGCCATGAGCACGCCGTTCGTGGACTTGGCCATGTCCGCGCGCGCCTGGTCGAAGTCCTTGGCGATCTGCGATTGCGTGATCCACGCGACCTCGCCGGTCACGTCATGCACGTAGAGGTCGTGCAGGTCGAAGCCGCTGAGCGTGGACGCGGATTGGCCGTAGATGTGGATGCCGCGAAAGTCGCCCACCAGGGCGCCGTTCTTCTCGTCGATGGCGCCGCCGTTGTTGCCGGTGAAGCCGGCGGCCTCGTTGCTCACGTCCAGTCCGGAGATGTCCCAGTACTGCTGGTCCTTGAGCTGGACCACGTCGTTGACCTTCGCATCGCCTTCGAGCACCGGGCGGGAGCCGTTCGCGGAGCCGTAGGAGCCGAGGACGATCTTCGCGGAGGCGCTGCCGGAGCCCAACGGATGCAGCAGCGCGGTCGGGTTGTCGTAGTCGAGCTTCGCCTCGCCGGTCGGCTGCCAGGTGTCGCCGGCCTTGAGCAGGATGCGGTCGCCCGGCTGGAAGGTGGTCTCATTGACCTTGTCGAGCGACCACGGCTGATCCTCCGACGTACCCGAGTTCGTCGCGTTGCCGCTCGTCGAGACGTAATAGGTCGTCCCCGTGGTCTGCTGCGTCTGCTGCGTCTGCTGAGCCGTGTCCGTACCCGTCGGGCCGGCGGCCTGCGCCAACGGCGCCGCCAGTCCCATCAGCATTGCGGCCACGACCGTCACGGCGACCGCGCGTCCGCCTGCACCTGCGCCAAATACCATGGTTCTCTCCTTCATTGGTTTCATTGAATTGCGGAAATCCTCCCCCGATTTCGTGGAGGATGCCTCCACGCTATGCACGTGCGCCACGGCCCATCGATTGTTGCCCGAGGTTGCCAGATTCCCCCGGACACGCGGGAATGGGCGGAAACGGCCGAAAACGACATGACGGGCCCCCGCCCGTCACGCATGTCTGCAACCATGCGTGACGGTCAGGGACCCGTCATCCGAAGAGGGGAGGAATCACTCGGTGGTCTGCGGCCAGCATTCCTCGTACTTGATGCCGGTGAGCTGCTCGACGGTCTTCTTGGTCTCCGGATCGACGTCCTTCTTCAGGCCGCCGTTCTTGAGACGGTCGATCTCCTTGAGCAGGACCGCGTCGGTCTTCTTGTCGAGCTTCATCGTCAGGGAGATGATCCATGCGACGGCGAGACCGGCGATAATCCACCACACCAGCACGGTGCCGATGGCGTTGACGGCCTGTTCGGGCTGCGGCTTGCCGGCCTTGAAGGCGGTCTCAACGAAGCCGTTGGCGCCGAGGTACCAGCCCCAGGCCATGGCGGACAGGCCGGCGGTGATCTTACGGGCGAACTGCTGGAAGCCGATGTACAGGCCGCCACGGTTCTCGCCGGCCATGATCATGTCGACGTCCGGGATGAACGGGAACACGTTCCACGGGATGAACCAAGTCATGGCGCGGAAGACGAGCCACCAGACCATGACGACGTAGAGCGCGATGTTCCAGGTGTCGGTGTTGTTCTGGGCGGCGGTCTGCCAGAGGGCCCACAGGCCGAGCAGGCCGATGATGGCGCCGGCGAAGTTCAGGGAGAACATCCTGCGCGGGCCGAGCTTGGCGAACAGCCAGCCGAACACCGGCTTGAGCGGCTCGCCGATCAGCGCCATGCCCAGCAGGGCGGAACCGAAGGCGACGGGCTTGTTGAGGTTGTAGAGCACGAAGAACAGCCACACCTGGCCGAAGATGTCCAGGAAGGACTGGCCGAGCAGGTAGATGAGAATATGCTTGCGGAAGGTCTTGTTGCGCAGGGTGGAGAAGTAGCCGGCGAAGATGTCACCCACACCCTTGAGCCACTTGCCGAAGTCGAACTTGTCCTTCTTCTCGGCCTCGATGGCGGCCTCGTCGAATCCGGCCTCCTCCGGGGTGAGCTCCCAGGTGGACTTGTAGGCGATGAACACGAACACGGCGAACAGCGCGATGAAGAAGCCCATCGAGATGGTGTAGGAGGAGCTCTGCTTGTCGCCGAGGGCCTTGAGGAACGCGGCCATGCCCAGCGGGATCACGGCGGTGGAGATGCCGGAGAACAGCATGCGCGTGGTGGAGAGCATGGTGCGGCCGTTGAAGTCAGTGGTCATCTCGTTGGGCAGCACCGAGTACGGGGTCATGATGAGCTGGTTGGCGATGATCCACAGCGCGTACACCACGAAGTAGGCCCACACCGGCATGCCGGGGACGAACATGAGGATGGTGACCAGCAGCGTGGGCACGCCGAGGAGAATCAGGAAGCGGCGGCGGCCGAACCTGCGGCCGATCTTGTACTTGTACAGGTTGTCGGACAGGGTTCCGAACACGAGCGCGGAGAAAGCGGCGAGCATCGTCGCGATGCCGACGATGGAGCCCGCCTGCGCGACCTTGAGGCCGGCGAACGTGGTCCAGAACAGGGTGAGGTAGGTGGCGATCTGGCCGAAGCCGCCGCCGTAGAAGTCGCCGAACGCGTATCCGATGGCGTTCAGCAGCGTGATCTTGCGTCCCTGAGGCGCGTTAGCCTTGGGGGTGGTTGCCTGCTGTGTCATTGCAGCATCCTTTCCATTCCCGCGCGTGGGTGGCACCCCGCGCACGGGTCCTTCCCGTTCCATGGGTGGCACCCCATGGAACGGTTTTTCTTGTCTGTCGATGTCTCCGGATGGCACTCCGGAGCCGTCTGGCTCCTTCCGGACCGGTGGAGCTGCCGGGTCCGGTCAGACGATGGCGATTCGGGTCAGTGTTGCCACTTGGCCTTCATGGCGGCGAAGATCTCGTCGTCGGTGGGATGGTTCTCCATGTTCATGATGACGAACACGTCCTTCTCCCACTCCGGGTAGGTGAAGTCGCGCAGCCACTGGTAGTAGTGCGGACCGTCGCCCACGCAGCGCAGGTAGCCCATGAGCTGCTTGGCGACCCAGGCGGACTGCTTGACGTCGGTCAGGCAGTCGTTGCGCCAGAAGTCCTTCCACACGCCGTGCTCGCGATCGCGCATCGCGCGGTCGCCGGCGGTGAACTCCTCGGAGGCGAGGCCCGCCTCGTAGAACGCATGCTTCCAGTCCTCGTCGTATCCGGCGAGCAGCGCGTCGCACACATGGACGGCGGCGGCCACCGAATGCTCGTAGATGCCGGCCTCCACGCCGATGGAGTCGCGGATGAGTTCGGCGGCGTCGTCCTGGCCACGCAGTTCGGCGGAGATGGCGGCGAGTTCGACGTGGTCGGACAGGTTGCGGTAGCGTTCGACGGCCGGGGCGACCAGCCCGCGGTAGAACTCGATCTGCTCCTTGAGCGTGGCGGCGTCGTGCATCCAACGCAGGTCCTGCGCCGGTGCCTGGCGGTCGCGCAGCCACTGGGTGATGAGCATGCGGGGCACGTGGTTGAAGTACTGCTCGCCGGCGTGGTCGTCCCAGTTGGGCCCGTACTGCACGGCGGCCTTCCAGTATTCCTCGTACAGGTTGAAGACCGCGTCGACGTTGTCGCCGCCGTAGTATTCGGCGATGTACTCCCTGGCGACCTTCTCGTAGTCGATCCGGCCTTCGCGCCAGATCGCGGCGATGAAGTTGAGGAAATAGACGTGCGGCTTGATGTTGGAGGCGTTGACGATCCACACGTCGTCGCCGCCGTTCGCGATCACGTCCTCGAGCTCCTTGGCCACGAGGCGCGGGTCGTTGCAGATGTCGGTGATGTGGTTGGCGGCCTGCAGGTCGTAGAAGCTCGCATGGTAGTAGATGCCGTTGTCGCCGTCGTTCGTCGGCATGGCGGGCACGCGCGGGTTGTTGTTCTCCTGGCGGCGGGAGACCATGCGCCCGAAGCCATTGTCGGCCCAGATCTTGGCGACCTGCTTGGGGTAGGTGAGAACGCCTGCACGGTAGAGCTCCATGGCCTCGCCGTACAGGTAGATGACGCACTGGGCGCCCGGGTCCGCCTCCTGCACCATGTCGTACTGGCGCTGGATGATCTCGGAGAGCAGCTTGCCGCGGGCCTCGTCGGTGGCGTAGCGGGGGTCGAAGTTCCAGAACGGCTGGTCGCCCTGGCCGCGGAAGCCGAGGGTCCACACGGTGCGCTTGCCCTTCTGCTCCTCGATGGCCTCGCGCCACAGGGCCTCGAAGCGCGGCTCCTCCTCCGGCCACTTGGGGCTCACGCCCGGGTAGGCGGCGGCGAACATGCGCGCGCCGAGCGGGCAGGCGTGATGCTGGTTGATGTAGAAGCCCATGTCCTGGGCGAGCTTCAAGTGCGGCTCGCCGCGCTGGCCGGAGCCGGGAATCACCATGTTGCCGCCGAGACGGTACACGGTCTCGAAGGCGAGACGCCACGGCTTCTCCTTGTCGTTGTCGACCTGCCAGTCCTCGAGCAGCACCTCGTCGTTGACGAAGAAGCCCTTGTACTTGACGGCGGTCGGCTTGGACGTGAGCGCGAAGTCGTCGGCGACCTCGATGGAGGGGACCGCCTCGAACCGCTGGTCGTTCCAGAACCAGAAGTCGTTGACGCCGAGGATCTCGCGGCTCACCGCATACAGACCATAGATGAATCCGAAGTCGTCGCCGGCGTGGATCTCGAGGTCGCCTCCGGCGACGCGCACCTCGTAGGTCTCCGGGTTGTGCGGGCCTTCGACGAGCACGATGTCGGCCCCCGCGGCGTCGGACGGCGACAGCGTCTTCGCGAGGTCGCGCTCGAGGTCCTCCACCGCGAAGGAGACGGCCTTCGACGGCGTCGCCCCCGTAATCCTCGTCGAGGATGTGATGGTTATGGACATGGTTCCTCCAGGTGAAACTTGTCTCTTGGCTTGGCGTTCGGGCCCGGGCTACCACGCTCCGGAACCGTTGACATGATTTATGTTCGCGCGTATGGTGACGCCCGTTGCGCTTGTTGCACAAGGTTGCCATAATGTTGCCGAACGGTGTTCCGGCATGATTCGAAAGGCGGCGGCATGGGAAGGAAGACCACCATCTACGACATCGCCCGCGAGGCGGGCGTGAGCCCCTCGACGGTCTCTAGGGCTCTGTCCCAGCCGGGCCGCATCTCGGCGAAGACCGAGTTCCGCATCCGCCGCATCGCCGAGCGGCTCGGCTACCTGACGCCGGACCCGGACGGCTCGGGCGAGGGGATGCCGGCCACCGGCATGATCGCCGCCATCGTGCCGACGCTGACCAACTCCCTGTACGCGACCACGGTCAACGCGATGCAGCGCCGCCTGGAATCGAAGGGATACGGCCTCATCACCCTGGACACCGACGGAAGGCCGGCGATCGAACGCAAGGCCATGTCGTACGTGATGCGCAACGTGGACGGCGTGGCGCTGCTCTCCTCAAGACTGAGCGAGCCGGACATCCGCCGCATCATGCTGGTCAAACCGATCATCCTGCTCAACCGTTCCGTACCGGGACTCGCCAGCGTCACCATCGACGCGGCCCACGCCATCGACGACGCGGTGCACCGCCTCAAGGAGACGGGGCATTCGTCCATCACCTATCTTGCCGGCCCGGCGAGCTCGTGGTCGAACGAATACCGGCGCCGCTTCATCCGCGCCGCGGCCTTCCGCTACGACATGACCTACCGCGTCGTGCGCGAATGCGCCCCGAGCATCGCCGGCGGCGCCAAGGCCGTCGACCAATACCTCATCCGTCCCACCGACGCGGTGTTCGCCTTCAACGACGACCTCGCGGCCGGGTTCATCGCCGCCGTGCGCCGCAACGGCCTGCGCGTCCCGGAGGACGTCTCGGTAATCGGCTTCGACAACGCCGAGATGTCGTCGATGCTCTCCCCCACGCTCGCCACCATCGACATGCGGGGCGAGGACATGGCCGTCGCCGCGTCCGACGCGCTGATGGACGCGGTGCGCAACCCCACGGGCGTGAGGCCCGAACCGATCGCGTTGGAGGCGACGTTCGTGCCGCGCGACTCAGTGAACCCGCACAAGCGCTCGACGATGAAGCTGGGACCGTACGCGGAGATCAAACGCTCGAGCGACACCATCGTCGTCACCGTGCTGTCCAACGCGTTCAACGAGACGATGCCGCGCATCAACGAGTTCATGCGCACCCATCCACGCATCGTCATCGACCCCATCGAAGGACGCACGCAGGAGAACACGCTGGCCCTGTACTGGGAGAGGGTCATCAACCACCGCTCCGTACCCGACGTCATCAACGTCGAACGCACCGCACTCCCCCAGCTGGCCGCATCCGGCGCCCTGCAGGACCTCACCGACGAACGGCTCGAACGCGAGCTGGCGCCCCTCGTGGACCGCGCCTCCTGGCAATCGGCGCACTACGCGGGCAAACTGTACGGCATCCCGGGCGACCAGTCGCAAACCGTGATGTTCTATCGCGCCGACCTGCTGGAACGCTACCGGCTCGAAGTGCCGCGCACCTGGGACGAGTTCTACGAGGAGGGCGTGGCGCTGCGCAGCCGCAACCCACGGCGGACCATGGGCCTGCTCGACCTCGGCAACGTGCAGCACTACCTGTCGTTCTTCCGCGCGGCCGGCGTACGGCCATGGACGATGGAGGACGATTCGACGATCGCGTTCCACATGACCGACGAGATGGTGGTCTCGGTGGCGCGGTTCCTCCAGCAGTGCATCGACGACGGCGTGCTCAACGCCGAACCGATGTGGGACAACCGCTACATGCAGCCCCGTTCGGGCTCGTACCTGACCGTCACCCACGCCAACTGGGTGGGCAAGATCCTCGCCGCCTCCTATCCGCAGGACAAGGGCCTGTGGAAGGTGGCGCTGCCGCCGGCGTTCGTGGATCCGGCGACGGTACAGACCTCGGAGATCGGCGGCTCCACGATGGCTATCAGCGCCGGACTGCCCGAGATCCGCCGGCGCGCCGCGCTGACGTTCATCCGCTGGTTCCAGCTCGATCCGGCGTCGGTGGAGCTGCGCGCGCCCGGCGGCGTGTCCGCGGCGGCCGGCTATGTGGAGGACCTGACGCGCCGCGGCACGACCGACCCGTACTTCGACCAGCCGATCTACGACGTGTACGCGAAGTCCGCCGCCCACGTGAACCGCGACTGGGACAACCTGCCGTTCTACAGTCAGCTCGATGCCGAATTCGTGCGTCTCATCGCGCCCGCGCTGCGCCCCGGTGGCGACAGCGCCTCGTTGCTGCCCGAATGGGAGCGGCGCCTGAAGCTCTACGCCACCTCCCAGGGCTTCACCGTGCGGTGACGACGTCCGGCGACGTACGTGATATACGAGGGCGCCCCGCCGATGTCTCCATCGGCGGGGCGCCCATATGTGACGCCGCTCACGGCGTCATCGACGCATCACGACTCACTTTTCGTTCTGACCGTGGCACATCTTGTACTTGCGGCCGGAACCGCACGGGCACGGCGCGTTGCGGCCGGTGCCGGGGAAGGTGCGGCCGTCGGCCCACGGCGTTTTGAGCTCCTCGCTCTTCGGACGCTTGTTGGCGGGCACCTTGCCTTCGGCATGGCTGATCGGGGCCGGGCCGGTGATGGCGGACGTGGTCTCGCCAGCCTCGGAGGCCTTGGCGGATTCGGCGATGGCGGCCGCCTGCTCGGCGTCCTCCGGCTCCTCCTCGGCCTTCTCCTCTTCGACCTCGCCTTCCGCGGCCTCGTCCTCGCTCTCGCCGTCCTCGTCGGGACCGGCGGCCTCGGCGTCCTCATCGGCCTTGTCCGTCTCGTCGGCGGAGGCGGCGGTGATGCCGAGCTCGGTCTCGGTGGACTCCACGGCGGCGTCCTCGTCGGACTCGGTGGAGACGTCCTCGCTCTGGGCGACCTGCTTGATGTCGATGTGGAACAGCAGCTGGACGGTCTCCTCCTTAATCGCCTCGATCATGGAGTTGTACATCTGGTAGCCTTCGCGCTGGTATTCGACCAGAGGATCACGCTGACCCATGCCGCGCAGGCCGATGCCGTCCTTGAGGTAGTCCATCTCGTACAGGTGCTCGCGCCACTTGCGGTCGAGCACGGCGAGCACGACGCGGCGTTCGAGCTGACGCAGCCCCTCGGAACCGAGCGTGTCCTCGAATTCGGCGTACTTGGCCTTGGCGTCGGCGACGATCACGTCGCGCACGGCCTCGACGGCCTTCTCGCCCTTCTTGCCTTCGGCGGCCTCCTTGGCCTCCTCGACGGTCACGTCCGTGGGGATGACGGTGTTGAGCGCCTTGAACAGCCCGTCCCAATCCCAGTCCTTCGGCTTGTCGGAACCGTTGTTGGCGCCCTTGACGTAGCTTTCCACGGTGTCGGCGATGAAACGCTCGATGTCCTCGTGGATGTCCTCGCCCTTGAGCACCGCCTGACGCTCCGAGTAGATGACGGTGCGCTGCTTGTTCATCACGTCATCGTACTTGAGCACGTTCTTGCGGATCTCGAAGTTCTGCGACTCGCGCGCCTTCTGCGCGGTGCGCACGCCCTTGGAGACGCTCTTGGAGTGGATCGGCTCGCCTTCCGGCAGACCCTTCGCCATGACGCGGGCGACGAGCTGCGTGTTGAACAGACGCATGAGGTCGTCCTCGAGGGACAGGTAGAAGCGGGATTCGCCAGGATCGCCCTGACGGCCGGAACGGCCGCGCAGCTGGTTGTCGATGCGGCGGGACTCGTGGCGCTCGGTGCCGAGCACGTACAGGCCGCCGAGCTTGGTGACCTCCTCATGCTCGTCCTTGACCTGGGCCTTGACCTCGTTGAGGGTGCCCGGCCAGCGCTTCTCGTACTCCTCCGGCGTATCCTCCGGCGAGTAGCCCTCGGACTTGAGCTTGGCGTCGGCGAGGAACTCGACGTTGCCGCCGAGCATGATGTCGGTGCCTCGACCGGCCATGTTGGTGGCGACGGTGACGGCTCCCTTGCGGCCGGCGACCGCGACGACCGCGGCCTCCTTCTCGTGCTGCTTGGCGTTGAGCACCTGATGCGGGATCTTGGCCACGTCGAGCAGGGTGGAGACGACCTCGGAGCTTTCCACGGAGGCGGTGCCGAGCAGCACCGGCTGCCCCTTGGCGTGACGGGCGGCCACGTCCTTGACAATGGCGGCGAGCTTCTCCTTCTTGGTGCGGAAGATGAAGTCGTCCTGGTCCTTGCGGATCATCGGCTTGTTCGTCGGGATGGGGAGCACGCCGAGCTTGTAGGTGCTCATGAACTCGGCGGCCTCGGTCTCGGCGGTACCGGTCATGCCGGCGAGCTTGTCGTACATGCGGAAGTAGTTCTGCAGGGTGATGGTGGCGAAGGTCTGGTTCTCGGCCTTGACCTCCACGCCCTCCTTGGCCTCGATGGCCTGGTGCAGGCCCTCGTTGTAGCGGCGTCCGGGCAGGATGCGGCCGGTGTGCTCGTCGACGATGAGCACCTCGCCGTGGGTGACGACGTAGTCGCGGTCGCGCAGGAACAGCTCCTTGGCCTTGATGGCGTTGTTGAGGTAGCCGATGAGCGCGGTGTTGCTCGGCTCGTACAGGTTGTCGATGCCCAGGTAGTCCTCGACCTTGGTGATGCCCGGGTCCTTGATGCCGATGACCTTCTTCTTCTCGTCGACCTCATAGTCCTCGTCGCGGGTGAGCTTGAGGACGAGCTTGGCGAAGGTGCGGTACCAGCGGGTCACGTCGCCTTCGGCGGGACCGGAGATGATCAACGGGGTGCGGGCCTCGTCGATGAGGATGGAGTCGACCTCGTCGACGATGGCGTAGTGGTGTCCGCGCTGCACCAGCTCGCTCTTCTCCCACGCCATGTTGTCGCGCAGGTAGTCGAAGCCGAACTCGTTGTTGGTGCCGTAGGTGATGTCGGCGTTATACTGCTTGCGGCGCTCCGGCGGCTTCTGCTCGGTGATGATGCAGCCGACGTTCATGCCGAGGAAGCGGTAGATGCGGCCCATGAGCTCGCTCTGGTAGCTCGCCAGGTAGTCGTTGACGGTGACGACGTGCACGCCCTTGCCCTCGAGCGCGTTGAGGTAGCTCGGGAGGGTGGCGACGAGGGTCTTGCCTTCGCCGGTCTTCATCTCGGCGATGTTGCCCCAGTGCAGGGCGGCGCCGCCCATGAGCTGCACGTCGAAGTGGCGCTGGCCGAGGGTGCGCTTGGAGACCTCGCGCACGGTGGCGAACGCCTCGGGCATGATGTCATCAAGGCTCTTGCCGTTGTCCAGCTGCTGCTTGAACTTCGGGGTCTGCGCCTTGAGCTCCTCGTCGGAGAGCGCCGAGATCTCGTCCTCGAGCGCGTTCACGGCCTTCGCGACGTTCTCGAGTTTCTTGATCTGACGGCCTTCGCCCATGCGCAGGGCCTTGTCAACGATATCTACCACTGTTCGCTCCTGTGTCGTACGTAAATGTTCCGGCCGGATTCTCCGCATGCGGTGCGGCGGATCCGTCGAAACACACTGCCGATTATCTTACGCGACATCGGCGACGCTGCCCCGTATTTCTCAGAATTTCTCTTCCGCTCCGATCGTTTTCGCCCCGACGGGGCACGGCTCCCCTCACCGCCTCTCGCCACCCCTCACGGAACGCGATCGGGCCCGCGCCTATGAAGGCGCGGGCCCGATCCATGCCCATCCGGCCATCACGTCCGCATGTCCCGGACGCGGCCGGTCACGTCACTTGGAGGCGACGTTCTCCGGGGTGTCGATCTCGAACACGCCGTAGCTCCAGCCGTGACGGTGGTAGACGACGGACGGACGTCCGGTCTCCTTGTTGACGAACAGGAAGAAGTCGTGTCCGATGAGCTCCATCTCGTACAGGGCCTCGTCGATGCTCATCGGCTCGGCGATGTGCAGCTTGCGGCGGATGACGATCGGCGTGTCACCGACCTGCACCTCGACGGACTCGCCGGGGCCGAGATCGGAGGCGACTGCAGCGGCCGGGGAGTTGTTCGGCTCCTCGACGGGCGCCTCCTCGACGGGCTCGGGCTCGACCACGCCCATGTCCACGGGGACGGGGTTGGTGTAGCCGCGGCGGTGGTCCTTGCGACGGTCGCGGGTGCGGCGCAGACGCAGGGTCAGCTTGTCCATCGCCAGATCGAGCGCGCTGTACTCGTCGGCGCTCGACGCCTCGGCACGCACCACGGTGCGGCCGGCGATGATGGTGATCTCCACGCGCTTGGCGGTATCGGCCTGGCGCGGGTTACCCTCGTGCGTGAGCACCACCTGGGCGCGCTGCGCATCCGGGGCGATGGCGGTCACACGATTCATCTTGCTCTCAACGACATCACGGAACCTTTGCTTGACCTGCGTGTGGCGTCCGGTAACGACGATTTCCATGTGGACCTCCCTTGAACTCAAGCGGTGTTGCCCGCTATTTGCGTGCCGGTCGGCTTCTTCACCGTCCGGGTATGTTTCATTGTAGACGAACAATGGCTGAACAGCGGGTAACTCGCCCAGAGAAAACCGTTTCTTTCCGGATCATGTCCCGAAACATGCCGGTGCGTACGCTGATGGTTTGGGAAGAGAAAAGGTGAGACCCCTTATACCCCGGGTTCTGTCGCGACACGCACGCGTGTCGCGGATGGCCATCCATCTCGACCTGACGTCGCCGCCAGGCTCTAGCAGCCTACCCGATGGCACGGGCGAGCAGCCCTTGCCGCCATCTGCTTGGCCTTGCTCCCGATGAGGCTTGCCATGCGGCCCGCTGTTGCCAGGGGCCCGGTGGTCTCTTACACCGCCGTTTCACCCTTACCCGTCGTGGACGGGCGGTCTGTTCTCTGTTGCGCTATCTCTCAGGTCGCCCTGGGCGGACGTTATCCGCCATCGTGCTCTGTGGAGCCCGGAAGTTCCTCAGCCACTCCCAATGAAGATCGTGGCCGCGGCCATCAAGAGGTCTCAAGCGGATTATTATACATGCGCTCCGGAGAAGCGGCGCGTCAGTCCGGACGTCAGTCCAGCAGCTCGGCGGCGACCCGGCGCAGCGTCTCCGGGTCATGGCCCTTGCGCCCGCCGGCGGACCAGAAACGACGGCGGCGCACGTCCCGGTCGAGACCGGCGGTCCTGCGCGCCGTCCTGCGGCCGAGCTCCCACGCCGCCTCCTCGAACAGCCCCCGCTCCTCGGCCTCCTGGGCGACGGCGGCGGCCACCGGACGATCCACGCCCTTGCGGGCGAGCTCGGCGAGGACGCCGCGTCGGCCCATCATGCGGCCCATACAGGCACGGACCACCGATTCGGCGTATTCCCTGTCGTCCAGCAGACGCAGTTCGGCGAGCCGGTCGAGGACCTGCTCCACCGTTCCGTCCGCATATCCTTTGCCGGCGAGCCGGTCACGCAGCGCGCCACGGGACCTCGGAGCGGCGTCCAGCAGACGCAGCGCCGCCTCACGGCAGGCGTCGACGTCGTCGGCGTCCTCCGGCGGCACCGTCGCACGGCCGCGTCTTGCGGGTGTGCCGCCGTTTCCGGAATCGTCCGCCGATCCGGCCGCGCCGAAGCGCGCGATGCCTGGCCCGGCGGTGCCGGGGCGGGCATCGGCCTCCCCCGCGGGTTCTATGGGCCGCCCCTCGTCCTCATGGAACCGCGTGGCATCCGGCCGGCGCCGCTTTCGTACGGACGGCTCCTCCCCCGCGACGGCGACCGGATGGGCGCGCAGGAACGCTTCGGCGCTGATCACGTCAGGCCTTGGCTCCGCTCTTGGCGTCGGCCTTCGCGGCCGCCTTGGACGGCTTGGCGGTGTTGGCCTGCGTGGCCGAGACGTCCTCGGTGTTCGCATCGGCCTCGGCGGCGGCCTTGGTGTCCTCGTCCTCGGCGAATTGGTCGGTGGGGTCGATGAGTCCGAACGCCGCCTTGACCTTGTTCTCGATCTCCTCGGTGATGGCGGGGTTGTCCTTGAGGAACTGGCGGACCTTCTCGCGCCCTTGGCCGAGCTGGTCGCCCTCGTAAGTGAACCAGGAGCCGGACTTCTTGACGACGCCCACCTGGATGGCCATGTCGATGGCCGAGCCCTCGCGGGAGATGCCCTCGCCGTAGAGCATGTCGAATTCGGCGGACTTGAACGGCGGCGCCATCTTGTTCTTGACGACCTTGACGCGCGTGCGGTTGCCGACGGCCTCGTCGCCGTTCTTGATGGTCTGGATGCGGCGGATGTCGAGGCGCACGGACGAGTAGAACTTGAGCGCCTTGCCGCCCGTGGTGGTCTCGGGGCTGCCGAAGAACACACCGATCTTCTCGCGCAGCTGGTTGATGAAGATGGCGGTGGTGCCGGCCTGGGAGAGCGCGCCGGTCATCTTGCGCAGCGCCTGGCTCATGAGCCTGGCCTGGAGGCCCACGTGGCTGTCGCCCATGTCGCCCTCGATCTCGGCTTTGGGGACGAGCGCCGCCACCGAATCGACGACGATCACGTCGAGCGCGCCGGAACGGATGAGCATGTCGGCGATCTCCAACGCCTGCTCGCCGTTGTCCGGCTGGGAGACGATGAGCGAATCGGTGTCCACGCCGAGCTTGCGCGCGTAGACCGGGTCGAGCGCGTGCTCGGCGTCGATGAACGCGGCCACGCCGCCGGCACGCTGGGCGTTGGCCACCACGTGCAGCGCGAGCGTGGTCTTGCCGGACGACTCCGGACCATAGATCTCGACGATGCGGCCCTTCGGCAGGCCTCCGATGCCGAGCGCGAGGTCCAATGCGAGCGACCCGGTGGGGATGACCTCGACGTTCTGCTCGGGCCGGTCGCCCAGACGCATGGCCGAACCCTTGCCGAAGTCCTTCTCGACCTGCGCCAGCGCGGCGTCGAGCGCGGCCTTGCGGCGCGGGTCGATCTGGCGGCCGCCGGACGCGGCGGCTCCTTCGCCGGCCTTGGCGGCCGCGGCGTTTGTCTTCTGTGCCATGGTGTGCTCCTTCACGTTGGCTGTACGTACGTCGTGGACCACGGTACGGAATCCGCCCCCATGGAGGCAAGGGAAACCGGCCGTTGTGGTCGGAGCCCCCACGTGCGGGCGCGCCGAACCACCCGGAATCCCGCTTGGGAGAAGGGATGGGCCATGATGCCGACGACGTTCGGCCGTTGTTCGCTGCCGATCTTCGCTGTGGACAACTATAGCCACAGATGCGAACAAATGTTCGAAATCACTGTGGACGGCGCGTCATGCCGCCGGCATCGGCGGCGCATTGTGCCCCTCGCCCCAGCGACGCGCGTCGGGCACGTCCATCTGGTCGCACAGCACGTTCCATACGACGCGCGGCTGCTCGCCTTCGGCCAGGGCCTCGACGGCGTTCCTCCCGGCCAACCGGACCAGCCGCTGGTCGCGGCAGAGCGCCCGGCCGTAGCCGCGGCCGAACACCTCGTCGACCAGCTGCCAGAATTCGCGTTCCCTCACGTTCGTCTTTCCTTGGAAATCGTCTCAGGCCCGGTGCGCCCGGAACGTCACTCGCCCACCATGTCGAGACGGTCGGCCACCATGCGCAGCAGCTGCGCGGTGCTCACGCCAAGCGCCTCGGCGATGGAGCTGAGCAGTTCGGAGCTGGCCTCCTTCTGGCCGCGCTCCACTTCGGAGAGGTAGCCGAGCGACACCCCGGCCTTCTCGCTGACCTCACGCAGCGTCTTG
Source organism: Bifidobacterium sp. CP2 (assembly GCF_018555635.1). Lineage (NCBI taxonomy): Bacteria > Bacillati > Actinomycetota > Actinomycetes > Bifidobacteriales > Bifidobacteriaceae > Bifidobacterium > Bifidobacterium sp. CP2. The sequence continues at coordinate 46,970 of NZ_JAFEJX010000014.1, forward strand.
TGGTCGCGGGTGCGCAGGTCGCGCAGGACACGACCGATGGCCTCGCGCAGCGTCAGTTCGCCGACGTCCCTCGGCTCGGGTTCGGCGGCCGCGGCGCGGGGCGCACGCTCCTCGCCATCGGCCTCGTCCCACATGCGCCGGCGGGCCTCGTCGGCCTCGTCCTTGGCCTTCCTGGCGGCACGGGCGCGCAGGACCTGCTGCTGGGCGAACATGACGGCGCGACGTTGGGCCGGGGTCAGTTCGCGCATGCGCGCGCCGCTCGGCCGCGCCGTCGGCGCGCCGGCCGCGATCGTCGTGGTCTGTCCGGTGCGAGTCATCGTTTCCATGGTCCCCATCCCTTTCATGCGGAATACACGTATGCCTTCTGTCTTGTTCAACACCGGCACGTGGCGGTTTTATTCCTGGGAAAGTCCTGTGAGTTGGCTCACGTTCCGCAGGACATGGAGCACGGTCGCCTCGCGGACCTGCTCACGGTCGCCTTCGAGCCGCAGCTCGATGGCGACCGTCCGCCGTCCGTCCGGAGTGCATCCGTCGAGCCGCACGACGTCGTTCCCCATGACGCCGTCCGATGGCTCCGGCATGTCCGAAGGCATCGCCGCGGTGGGCAGGCTGACGCCGACGTAGACGAGTCCGGCGGGCTTGTCCCCGTCCGGACCGGGGCCCGCCACGCCTGTGGTGGCGAGCCCGATCACCGTGTCGCCGTATTCCGGCTGCGCGTAGAGCCGCGCGGTGCCGATGGCCATCTGGCGGGCGACCTCGGGGTGCACAGCGCCCTCACGTTCGAGCAGATCGCCGTCGACGCCGAGGATGGACGCCTTGGCGCGGATGTCATAGGTGACGGCGGAGCCGAGCAGGACGTGCGACGCGCCCGGGATGCGCACGAAGGCGTCGGCGAGCAGTCCGCCGGTCAGGGACTCGGCGCACGCGATCTTCAACCCCTTGCGTTCGCAAGCGCGCAGCAGCAGCGCGGCGAACGCGTCACGCAGGGAGGCGTCCCCGTCAGCGGTCGGCGGCATCGCCATCGACGGCCTTCCTGGATCCGATGAACGTGTTGTACAGGTACACGCCACCGGAGTACAGGCACAGGACGAGCGCCACGTAGAGCAGCACGTAGGTGAGGTAGTAGTAGGCGGTCAACCAGACGGGCATGGCCTGACGCTCGTCGAAGACCCACATGGGCAGCAGGAGCATGGCGAGGCCCATGCACTGGAACAGGGTCTTGAGCTTGCCGGGCCAGGCGGCGGCGATCACCTTGCCGCCGGGGCGTTCCATGACGAAGAAGCGCATGACGGTGATGCCGATCTCGCGGATGAGGAAGAGGGCCGTGGCCCACCAGGGGAATTCGGCGAACACGGAGGCCACAATGAGCGCGCCGCAGGTGAGCAGCTTGTCCGCGATGGGGTCCATGAGCTTGCCGAGCTCGGTGACCTGATTGTACTTGCGGGCCATCCACCCGTCGAGCTTATCGGTGGAGGCCGCGATGATGAAGATGATGGCCGCGGCCCAGCGCAGCGGCTGCGTCGTCTCGTCGCCGCCCCACGGACCGGCGGCGATGTACAGTCCGAGGAACACCACGACGAGCACGATGCGCGAGTAGGTGACGAGGTTCGGCGGGGCGTTCCATCCGTCCCACAGCGACGGTTTCTTGGTTTCTACGATCTGTTCGTCAGTCATGGTTCCTCAGGGTACCCTTACTGGTCTACCTCAGGGTGAACGCACGGTGAACGCGGGCTGGGAGGCCCCTGCCGTTTCCCGGCCCGTCCTCTGGGAGACGTGCCGCGCGCGGACGCCTCTCACGCCTGTGCGGTGGGCGACTTCTCGAGCGTCCCGGTCTCCCCCTTGATGAAGGCGAGCACCTGCGGGAGGTCCTGGGGCTGGACGAGCACCTGCCGCGCCTTCGACCCCTCGGAGGGGCCGACCACGCCGCGCGATTCGAGCAGGTCCATGAGGCGTCCGGCCTTGGCGAAGCCGACCCTGAGCTTGCGCTGCAGCATGGACGTGGAGCCGAACTGGGTGGTGACGACGAGCTCGGCCGCCTGGAGCAGCACGTCCATGTCGTCGCCGATCTCCTCGTCGACCTCGACGTCCTTTTTCTCCGCCTCCTTGGCCATCTGCTCGATGTCCTCGCGGTACTTGGGCTTGCGCTGGGTGCGCACGAACTCGACGGCCTTGCGGATCTCCGATTCCGACACCCAGGAGCCCTGGACTCGCCGCGGCTTGGCCTCGCCCATGGGCAGGAACAGGGCGTCGCCCTGGCCGATGAGCGTCTCGGCGCCGGTGGTGTCGAGGATGACCCTGGAATCGGTAGCGGAGGAGGTGGCGAACGCGAGACGCGAGGGGATGTTCGCCTTGATGAGGCCGGTGACCACGTCCACGGACGGACGCTGCGTGGCGAGCACGAGGTGCACGCCGGCCGCGCGGGCCAGCTGCGTGATGCGCTGGATGGAGCTTTCGACGTCGTTCTTGGCGACCATCATGAGGTCGGCCATCTCGTCGACGACGACGAGGATGTACGGATAGGGCGCGACCTTGCGGTTCGAGCCGGCCGGCGCATGCACCTTGCCGGCGCGCACGGCCTCGTTGAAGTCCTTGACGTGGCGGAATCCGAAGTATTCGAGGTCGGAGTAGCGCGAATCCATCTCCTTGACCACCCATTCGAGGGCCTGCGCGGCCTTCTTCGGATCGGTGATGATCGGCGTGAGCAGGTGCGGGATGCCCGCGTACGCGGACAGCTCGACGCGCTTGGGGTCGACCATGATGAGACGCACCTGCTCGGGCGTGGCGCGCATGATGATCGACGTGAGCATCGAGTTGATGAAGCTGGACTTGCCCGAGCCGGTGGCGCCGGCGACCAGCAGGTGCGGCATCTTGGTGAGGTCCGCGGTGACGAACCGCCCCTCCACGTCCTTGCCGATGCCGGTGAGCATGGGGTTCGGGTCGGCGAGCGCCCCCTGGGAGCGCAGCACGTCGCCCAGGTGCACGATCTCGCGGTCCTCGTTGGGGATCTCGATGCCGATGGCGGACTTGCCGGGGATCGGCGAGAGGATGCGCACGTCGGAGCTGGCCACCGCGTAGGCGATGTTGCGTTGGAGGTTGGTGACCTTCTCCACCTTGACGCCGGTGCCGAGCTCGACCTCGTACTGGGTGACGGAGGGGCCGCGCAGGAAGCCGACGACCTTCGCGTCGACCTTGAACTGCTGGAAGGTGGAGGTCAGGGCGCGGATGACGCGGTCGTTGGCGGGGGTGCGCGCGGCGTGCGGCTGTCCCTTGACGAGCAGGTTCAGGTCGGGCAGACGGTACGGCGGCTCGACGTCCGCGGGAACGGCGTCGGAGGAGGAGGCGTCCGTCGTTCCGGCCGCCGGGACAATCTCGCCGGAGGTGGGGTCGACGAGCTCCTCGTCGGCGCCGTACGCCCCGGTCCCCGCGCCCAGGGCGCGCGTCGCCGAGTTCGCGGCCGCGCCCGCGACGTTCGCGATCCCCGTCGCGGCGCCGGCCGCGATGGGCGCCCACGGATCGGGCGTCATCGCGCGCGTGGCCGCCGCGCCCATGTTCGCCGCGGCACTGGCCGCGTCGGAGACGGCGCGCATGCCCTGCGACGCCGCGTCGGCGAATCCGGACGACGTCGTGGGGACGGCGCGCTGCGGCACGATGGCCGGCAGGGCCGCGTCGGAGGAGGAGGTGAGGGCGGTCTCGGCGCTTTCGCCGTGATGCCGCGCCGCCATGCGGAACGGGTCGTCGCCGTCGTACCGGTCGAGCGTGCCGTCGCCGTCATCGGCGCGACGGCGACCGAACAGGCGCTCGAACAGGCTCGGCCGACGGCGCGGCGCGTCGGCGGACGTACCGTCGTCGCCGTTCTCGTGCGTGGGAACGCCGTCGGCGAACACGAGCGTGTCGTCGCCGTCGAGACGGACCTCGCCGGGCGCGACGTCGGCGTCCCCGCCGTCGGGCTCCTCCCCCCTGACGCGGGCCACGGCGCCACGCGCCAGGTCGGGCAGGTCGGTGACATGGACGCCGGCGACGAGCATCAACGCGAACAGTCCCACCACCACGAACACGATGACGGCGAACGTCTTGGACAGGCCCCAGGCGAGGGGCGTGCCGATGAGGAAGCCGAGCAGGCCGCCGGCGTCCTGGAGCGCGCCCCAGTCGAAACCGGGGACGTCGGAGGCGACCACCACGTCGATGATCGAGCAGACGACCCACAGGAGCATCCCCCACCCGGTGACCACACGCGGATTGTTCGAGCGCCGTCCGGCGTGACGCATGAGACGCACGGCCAGCACGACGAGCAGGATAGGCAGCACCACGCTCATCACGCCGAGCACGCCGGAGGCGATGGCGTGGAGAAGACGACCGAGCGGACCGGATACGCGCACCCACTCGGACGCGCAGAACAGCACGGCGAACACGATGAGCACGAAGCACAGGCCGTCCCGGCGGTACGCGGGATCGTACTCCCCCGTGCCGCCGGCGGACCTGACGGCGGAGCCGAGGGCGCGCGGTACGGCGAGCAGCGCCCTGCGCCACCACGGCTCCCCGAACGTCCCCGCGGACGTGTCGTCGATCGGATCCATACGGCGGGTGCCGCCGTCCCTCGCCGACGAACCGCCGGTGCCTCTGCTGCTTCGTGTCTTAGCCATAACGTCTCCAATCTAGCGAACCGCGCGTACCGTGGGCCTCGGTTTTCGTGAATACGTTGCGAACCTTGCCACGGACACGGACTGACATGGACGGACATGGGCCGCGGGGCGTGGGGCGTGCGCGGGGCACCGCCGATGGGCTACCATGGTGGAGTATGACACCAGCGGAACGTGCGAGCGCAGTCGCATTCGCCCTGAAGAACTGCGCGTTGGAGGCGATGGAGCCGGGCCCCGCGACGATGCGGGCCGCGGCCGGGTACGAGGATGGCCGCATCGACGTCGGCGCGCTCATCGACGCGGCCGACGCGGAGGACGCCGCGGCGACGGAACGGCGTCTGGCGGACGGATCCCTGGACGACCACGCGCGAGGCCGGGCGTCGGCCGTGTTCGCCCGCACCGTGCTGCTCGCCGAACGGCGATGGAACCCCACAGGGAATCTCGACGAACTCGTCGCCATCCACCGGGGCCTGTTCGAGGGCGTGTTCGAAGACGCGGGCCGGCTGCGCACGCGGGACAAGGCGCGCGGCGCCGGCTCCGACGGGATGTCGCGCAATCCGGAGGCGTTCTTCCCCGCCGCGCTCATCGAGACCGGCGCGCTCAACATCGCCACCGAGCTGGCCGAGCAACGCGACCTCCAGGTGCTCGACCGGGACGATTTCATCCGGCGCTTCTCGCACATCTACGACGAACTCGGCTACCTGCACCCGTTCCTGGGCGGCAACGCGATGACCCTGCGCATCTTCGGCTCGCGTCTCGCCCATGACGCCGGCTGGGACCTCGACTGGGGTCCGGTGACGCGCGAGACATACCGGTCCGCGAAGCACACCGCCTACCGTGGCGACACGTCCGGCTTCGAGCGGATGTTCGCGGGCATCGTCCGTCCGGCGAACCCGACGCGCGTGTTCCTCTTCGCCGGGTTCGAGGCCGGTCCGGCGCACTGAACGCGCCGGGGCACCGCGTATGCGTGGGCCGGCGTTCCCGTACGGGAGCGCCGGCCCACTTGCGTATACGGACGGTCGTGCCGTCAGGCGATGTCGCCCAGATGATGCTGCGTGTACTCGTCCGCCTGCGCGTCGATGGCGTCGTAGTCGCCGGCGTCGGCGTGCGCGACGATCGCCATCGCGTTGTCGACGAGCCGGGGGTTCAGCGCCTCCAGCCAGTGGATGCGCGGGTCGCGGCCGAACCATCCCATCTGCTTGCGGGCGAGGCGCTTCGTCTTCTGCGCCACGTCGAACCACGCGTCGTCGTCCTCGTCCCACATGCCGTCCAGCAGGTCGATCATCTGCTGGTAGCCGAGCGCGCGCCCGGCCGTGAAGCCGAGATGCGGGCGCAGGCGCCGGACCTCCTCGAGGAAGCCCTGTTCGCGCATCCGCGCGGTACGGATGTCGATGCGGCGGTCGAGCTCGCGTCGGTCCAGGTCGAGCCCGATCTGGACGGACGGAATCACGTACCGGTACCGGGGCAGGCTCGCCGAGTACGGTCGGCCGGTGATCTCGATGACCTCGAGCGCGCGGACGGTGCGCCGCGGGTTGCGCGGGTCCATGCGCGCGGCCGCCTCCGGATCCCTGGCCTTCAGTTCCTCGAAGAGGGCGAGGGCACCCTCCCGCTTCTCCCGCTCCTCGAGCCGCGCACGCACGTCCGGATCGGTGCCGGGGAAGCTGATGTCGTCGATGGCGGCGCGGGCGTACAGGCCGGAGCCGCCGACGAGGATCGGGCGCACGCCGCGCGCCTGGAGCTCAGCGATGGCCGTACGCGCGAGCTTCTGGAACCTCGCGACGGTCATCGTGTCGTCCGGCTCGATGATGTCGATGAGATGGTGGGGCACGGCCGCCTGCTCCTCGGCGGTGGGCTTGGCGGTACCGATGTCCATGCCGCGGTACATCTGGTAGGCGTCCGCATTGACGATCTCAGCCCGCTCCCCCTGTTCGGCGAGACGCTTGGCGATGGCGATGCCGAGCGAGGTCTTGCCGGAGGCGGTGGGGCCGACGATGGAGACGACGCGAGGTGCGTGGGTGGGCGCGGTCGTGGGCGCGCCCACGGATGCCGGGCCCTGTTCAGTGACGGACATGGTAGGTCTGCCCCTTCCTCGGATCGGGGTCGGCGATGAGGTTGTGCCGGCCCGCGTGCGTGACGGTGACGGTGACGAAGTCGCCGACCTGCGGCGTCGGCTCCCCTTCGGGCACGCCGATGTGGACGAGTACGCCGGTCCTCTCGCGGCCGGTCACGCGGTGCGTGTCGGAATCCTTCTTGCCGTGCATGCCGGTGACCATCACCTCGACGTCGCGGCCCTCGAACGTGGCGAGGTTCTCCTCGGTGATCCGCTCCTGGAGGGCGACGAGACGGTCGAAGCGCTCCTGCACCACGTCGTGCGGCAACTGCTCCATGGCGGCGGCCGGCGTGCCGGGACGCGGCGAGTAGATGAACATGAACGCGCTGGAGAACCGCGCCTCGCGCATCACGTCCAGCGTGGCCTGGAAGTCCTCCTCGGTCTCGCCCGGGAACCCGACGATCACGTCGGTGGAGATCTGCGCATCGGGCATGGCGGCGCGGATGCGGCCCAGGATGTCCAGGAAACGCTTGGAGCGGTAGGAGCGGTGCATGGCCTTGAGGATCCTGTCCGAGCCGGACTGCAGCGGGAAATGCAGCTGGTGCATGACGTTCGGCGTCTCGGCCATGGCGGCGATCACGTCGTCGGTGAACGCCGCGGGGTGCGGGGAGGTGAAGCGCACGCGCTCGAGGCCCTCGATCTCGCCGCAGGCGCGCAGCAGCTTGCTGAACGCGTAGCGGTCGCCGATGCCGTATCCGAACGAGTTCACGTTCTGTCCAAGCAGCGTGACCTCCTTGGCGCCGTCCGCCACGCAGCGGCGGATCTCGTCGAGGATGTCGCCCGGACGGCGGTCCTTCTCCTTGCCGCGCGTGGTGGGCACGATGCAGAACGTGCACGTGTTGTTGCATCCCACGGAGATCGCCACCCAGGAGCTCACGCGCGAGGCGCGGGCGGCGGGCAGCTCGCTGGGCATCTGGTCGAGCCTGTCGGTCACCTCGACCTGGGCCTTGCCGGTGATGCGGTTGCGCCTCAGGAGCTCGGGCAGCGCGTCGATGTTCTTCGTGCCGAACACGGCGGACACCCAGGGGGCCTTGTCGGCGATCTTCCGGCGGTCGAGCTGCGCCATGCATCCGCCCACGGCGATCTGCAGGTTCGGGCGGTGCAGCTTGACGCGGTTGTAGCGGCCCACGGTGCCGTACATCTTCTCCGCGGCGTTCTCGCGCACCGCGCACGTGTTGAGCACGATGAGGTCGAGGTCGCGCGAATCGACCTGCTCCTGGGTGGCGGGCACGTAGCCGGCGGCCTCCAGCACGCCGGCGATGCGCTCGGAGTCATGCACGTTCATCTGGCATCCGAGCGTGTCGATATGGAATACGCCCCTGCCCCGGTCGCCCGCGAGGGCACGTGCCTCGGCGGTCTCGAGATCCTGCGAGGCGCGCTCCGCCTCGGTCATCATGTCTTCATTCACAGCGTTCCATTCTATGGGACGGCGGGGTCACGGCATGTCCGGCACGTGGTATGCGCCGCGGCGGCGCGGATGATGAGGAGATTCCCAGCGTCCGTCCGGCGTCCGCCGCACGGGACGGGTATCATAGGTGCCCGTGATACTTGACCGACATTCCCGATTGAGCAGCGCCGACCTCAAGGCCCGTCTGAAGGGCCTCAACCTGTCGGACAGCATCTTCACCGCCGAACAGATCACCGAATTCGTGGACCTCATGCAGGTCTACGAGGGGGCGATGTACGAGATCTCCACGAAGCTCGAGATCCTCGACAACGAGTTCCAGGTGCGGTTCGCGCACGACCCGATCCACCACATGGAGCGCCGTCTCAAGTCGGTGAACTCCATCATCGGCAAGCTCGAGCGCAAGGGGCTGCCCGTCGCCGTGGAGTCCATCAAGGACAACCTGTTCGACGTGGCCGGCATCCGCGTAATCTGCAACTACCGGGACGACGTGTATTCGGTGTCCAACTACCTGTCGGCGCAGTCCGACATCCAGGTGCTGCGCGTCAAGGACTACATCAAGCGGCCCAAGCAGAACGGATACCGCTCCCTGCACGTCATCTACGCGGTGCCGGTGTTCCTCTCTTCCGGCGCGCACTACACGCCGGTGGAGGTGCAGTTCCGCACCATCGCCATGGACTACTGGGCGAGTCTGGAGCACGCGCTGCGCTACAAGACCGACCTGCCGGACGCGAAGCTCAGCGAGCATTCGCAGACGCTGCTCGATTGCGCGCGCAGTCTGCAGAACATCGAGGTGCAGATGCAGAACATCCACCGCGACATCAACGGAGCGCCGCAGGTCGACCAGACCCCGAAGCCGAGCGAATGAGCCATGCCGGCAGTCTCGCCGGCATCTGGGCGAGCAGCGTGCCCACGAAGATGAGGGCGCAGCCCAGATAGCCGCGCGGGGTCATGACCTCGCCGAGCAGGAGCGCGCCGCCCACGGCGGAGAAGAACGATTCGAGACTCATGATGAGCGAGGCGCGTGTGGGCGGCACCCACCGCTGTCCCAGCGCCTGCATGGTGTAGGCGACGCCCACCGAGCCGACGCCGGCGTAGACGACGGCCACCCAGCCGCGCGCCGCGCCGGCCGGGTCGACGGATCCCTCGATGAGGGAGCCCGCCCAGCTGAGCAGGGCCGCGGTGACGAACTGGACGAACGAGAGCTTCAGTGCGTCGACCATGCCGCCGAGCGTGTCGATGACGAGGATGTGCCCGGCGAACATGAGCGCGGTGAACAGCAGCAGGACGTCGGCCAGCGTCATCGACCCGAACCCGTCGGTGATGCACAGGCAGTAGAAGCCGGCGACCGCCACCAGCACGCTGACCGCCACCATGACGTTGACGTGCCGGTGCAGGAACACGCGGCCCAACAGCGGCACGATGACGATGTACAGGGCGGTGAGGAACCCCGCGCGTCCCGCGGACCGGCCATAGAGGATGCCGTACTGCTGGAGCGTGCTGGCGACGAACAGCACCGTGCCGCAGATCGCGCCGACGATGACGGGCGAGGCGAGCGCGGCGCGCATCGGATGGGCCAGACGGCCCGAGACGAGGGCCGTGAGCGTGAGCCGTTCCGTCGGATCGTCAGCGGCATCGGACGAATCGGAGACGGACGCGCCGGACGCACCGCCGGAGGCGTGCCGCGCATGCGAGACCAGCAGGACGGGGATGAGCGAAAGCGCGCCCAGCGTGAAACGCACCGCGTTGAAGAACAACGGGGTCATGCTGTCCATGCCCTGCACCTGCGAGACGAACGAGAACCCCCAGATCAGCGCAGCGGTCAGCAGGCACAGCATGCCCTTCATGTCGTTCTTCTTCCTCATGTCGATTCAACGTAGCCGACGCATGTTGCGTGGCGGCGCATCCGTCCACATCTCGGGTGGGCGGGCGCGGCGCCACGCATGATACGGAACGGGCCGGCCCCGGCCCATGACGGGCGGGACCGGCCCGATGCCGATGCGCGGTGGCTGCCGGTCAGCCCTTGGTGATCTTCCAGTACAGCGGCGTCTTGTTGAACATGAATTCGACGTCGTGGACGTCCTTGCCGGTGGCGCCGACGGTGTTCACGTTCCACAGCGGGATGGTGGGCAGGTCCTTGAACAGGATCTCCTCGGCGCTGTGGTAGTACGCGTTCGCATCGTCCTCGCTGGTGGAGGCGGCGGCCTTGTCGAGCAGCGTGTCGAACTCGGCGTTGGAGTAGTTGCCTGTGTTCGAGCCGACACCGTTCATCGAGCTGGACGCGTACAGCGTGACGAGGAAATCGCCGGCGGACGGCCAATCGGCGATCCAGTTCGTGTAGAACGCGAAGGTCGGCGTGGCGGAGTCGAGCGTGTCGAAGTACTCGGAGGTGGTGGGGAACGGCTTGCCGGCGGCGTCGATGCCGAGCGTGTTCTTGAGCTGGTTGCACACGGCGTCCACCCACTCCTTGTGACCCTGGTCGGCGTTGTAGGCGAGCTCGAACTTGCCGTCGTACTTGGAGATGGCGTCGGCCTGAGCCCACAGCTCCTTGGCCTTGGCGGCGTCATGGTCGAGCACCTCGTCACCCTTGATGTCCTCGGAATGCCCGGAGACGGTGGGCGCGAGGAAGTCCGTGGCCGGCGTGCGCGTGCCGAAGAAGATCTTGGAGGCGATCTGCTCGCGGTCGATGGCGTACGAGAGCGCGGCGCGGCGCAGACGCCCCTCCTGGTCCATGCCGAAGTGCTTGAGCGCCACCGGGATGGTGAAGCCCTGGAACTGGGCGCCGGCGGAGTTGTAGGAGGTGATGGCCTTGTTGCTCTGGAAGCTCTTGAGCGCGACGGTGGGGATGTCGTCGAGCACGTCGATGTTGCCGGCCTGCAGGTCAGAGTAGGCGGCGTCGTTCTTCGTGTAGATGTGGAAGTCGATGCCCTTGTTCCTCGCCCTGCGGTCGCCCTGGTAGCCGTCGTTCGGGCGGAGCGTGATGCTCTTGCCGTGGTCCCAGCCGGTGAGCTTGTAGGGGCCGTTGCCGACGGGACTCTCGCCGAACTTCTTCATGTCCTTGAACGCGGATTCGGGCACCGGCGCGAAGGCGATGTAGCCGAGCTGCGTGGGGAACGTGGAGTTCGGGGCGGTCATGTCGACGGTGAAGGTGTGGTCGTCGACGACCTTGAGGCCGGACAGCTGCGCGTCCTTGGACACGCCCTTCTTCTGGAGCTCGTCGTAGCCCTTGATGGACGAGAAGCACCAGGCGTTCTTCATGGCGTTCGTGGCGTTGGCCGCGTAGCTCCACGCCTTGGTGAAGCTTTCGGCGGTGACCGGCGTGCCGTCGGTGAACTTCCAGCCGTCCTTGATGGTGATGGTGAAGCTGGTGGAGTCCGCGTTGGGCTCGATGCTCTTGGCGACGGCGTTGCGGGTGGAGCCGTCCGCGTTGTAGTTGACGAGGCCCTCGTAGATCATCTGGGCCACGCGGGTGCTGCCCTTCTCGTCGGAGTCTCCCGGGGTGATGGGCTTCTGGGGTTCGGTGTCGTAGGCCTGGATGATGCCGTCGTCGGTCTTCGCGGCGTTGTTCGCGCCGCAGCCGGCGAGCATCATGCCGGCCGCGCAGATGACCGCGCAGATGGCGATGCTTCGTTTCATGGTTGCTCTTCCTGTCTCCTTGTGTTTTTCGGTGCGGAACCGTCCGGTCGCGTCGTGCAACCGGTTGCTGCCATCATAGGCCGGTTCCGTCTCCAGCATGCGATTTCCCGTATGGGGGGCGGAAGACGGCGCGGGCCCGTCCCGACACCATCGGGACGGGCCCACGCCGTCCATGGTCACTTCATGGTCACTTCGCCTCGGCGGCGATCATGTCCTTGGCGGTCGGACGGAGCTCACGCTCGGCGGCCGCGGGGTCGGAGGCGCGCAGCTTCTTGATGTAGTGCTCGTACCAGATCATCGCGGCGCCGATGAACACGACCACGCCGCCCACGTTGTAGACGAGGGTGAGCCACAGCGGCTGGTCCAGCGGCACGGTGCCGGCGATGAACACGAAGGCGAACACGATGAGCAGGAAGGTGGCGATGCCCAGGCCGAAGGCGCGCGAACCCATGCGGAAGGAGCGCTCCGCCTTGTCGAAGTTCTTGCGCAGCATGAAGTAGGCCAGCAGGATGAGCAGCGGCGGCAGCAGCGCGGTGGCGGCGGTCATGTTGATGACGATCTGCAGCAGGTCGTTGACGTTGCCGGCGCCCAGGGCCGGGATGATGAGCAGCGGCACGACGATGCAGAACTGCAGCCAGGCGGCACGCCACGGGATGCCCTGCTCGTTGAGCTCGACGAGCTTGCCGCCGAAGATGCCCTCGGGGATCTCGGAGAAGAACACCTTGACCGGGGCGGAGGTCCACATCATCAGGGAGCCGAGGGTGGCGGCCAGCAGGATGAGGCCGACGATGCGCGTGGAGACGGCCATCGGGATGCCGATCCAGCCGAACACCTTGCCCATGACCACGAAGATGCCGGTGGCGAGGTCGAGCTCGTCGGAGGTGACGAACACGTTCATGACGAGGGACGCCACGGCGTACAGCAGGCCGATGACCAGGCCGGAGACGACGATCACGCGGACGAAGGCCTTGACGCCGCCCTTGAGGTCGTTGATGAACACGCCGACGGATTCGGCGCCGCCCACACCCTGGATGATCCAGGCGAGTGTGCCGAGGAAGGCCCAGGTGGTGGCGAAGGTGGACAGGTCCGGGGACAGGGTGGTCGGGGTGACCG
>NZ_JAFEJX010000015.1:0-47791 GCF_018555635.1 Bifidobacterium sp. CP2
TCATCTGCTTCTTGAAGAAACTGATATAGATGGCGTACACGATCGGGATGATGAACACGAACACGAACACCACCGCGAACGGCCACATGAACTTCCAACCACGCCAATCCGCCTTATGCCTATTCTCACGGGCAACGGACGGACTGACGGCCGCTGCCGGTGAGGCCTGCGCTGAAACCATTGCAGCCCCTCTCCTTCGAAGGCTTGGGATGAAGAAACCCTTTCGGCTTTCTCCATCTCCCCTAAAATGTTTGCGTTATCATCATAACATCATTCCGGCACCTGTCCACTCCGGCGATTTCCCATGTTTTCCAACGATGGCATATAATGGTCACGAAAACATCGTTGTTTGGTTCCACGTAATGTCGAACAATGACGCGAACATTACCGTCATTGCCCGGTCACATGCGGCGCAGCCGAACCACCACAACCGTCGACGGCCCCACGCGGATGCCGCCACCTGAGGAGAACGAGAATCATGACACGGACCATCCAGGTTTCCATGCAGGACGTCGCCAAGGAAGCCGGCGTATCGCCGCAGACCGTGTCTCGCGTGGCCAACGGCAGCAGCGCGGTGCGCCCGGACACGCGCCAACGCGTCGAGGCGGCCATGGAACGGCTCGGATACCGGCCGAACTACGCGGCCCGCGCGCTCAAACACGGCAGCTTCCGCAACATCGGCGTCGTCCTGTTCAACATGGTCTCCTACGGCAACACGCGCATCCTCGACGGCGTCCTCAACGCCGCCATCGCCGACGACTACTCCATCACCATGCAGATCATGCCCAAGCACGGCGACCGCACCATCGCCGCCGCGGTCGAACGCATGAAGCAACAGCCGGTCGACGGCGTCATCGTCATCCTCGAGGAGCGCATCTCCGACTTCGCCGGCTACAAGCCGCCCAAGGACCTGCCCGTCGTGCTCGTCACCGAAGGCGCCGCCGACCACTGCCCCACCATCGACGCGGACCAGTACGGCTGCTCCACCGCCATCGTCGACTACCTCATGAGCAAGGGGCACCGCACGGTCTATCACATCGCCGGACCAGCCAGCTCACGCGCGGCCGAAAGCCGCTCGCGCGGATGGAGGGACGCGCTCGAACAGATTGGCGCAACCGTCCCCAGCATCTACGTGGGCGACTGGGGCGCCGACTCCGGCTATCAGGCCGGCATGGCCCTGGCGCATGATCCGAACTGCACCGCCGTCTACGCGGCCAACGACCAGATGGCGTACGGCGCGATCCTCGGCCTCCAGGCAGCCGGCAAACGCGTGCCCGAAGACGTCAGCGTGGTGGGCGTGGACGATTCCCTCGTGGACATGGTGCCGCGGCTCAACCTGACCACCATGCGCATGCGGTTCGACGAGATCGGCTCCACCGCGTTCTCCATGGTGCGTCGCCAATGCGAAGGCGAGACCGTACCCGTCGGCGTGAAGACCGTCATCCCCACCGAATTCGTCGAACGCGGCTCCGTACGCGACCTCAACGACTGAGCGTCACCGTCGTCGCCCTCTCCGTCGTTCCACCCAACGGCACACGGGAGACGAACTCACGCGGCTCGTGACTGACCGGGTCGACGAACGAGAGACGTCTCGCCACCAGTTCCAACGGACGCGAGAAATCGTCGTACGCACGCGGCACGACGCGCGGATAGAAGTCGTCGCCGACGATCGGCAATCCCAACGCGTTCATATGGACGCGCAGCTGATGCGTCTTGCCGGTCCTCGGATGCAGCGTGTAGACTCGCGCGGCCGGCGCGCCGGAAAGCAAGACGGACGGCGACGTCCGACGCATGGCGTCGGAACCCCGCCACTTCCCCAATTCGACGACCGTCTCCGCGTTGACGACGCCCGGCGTCTCATACGCCTGCAATCGCCCACGTTCCTTGACGATGCGTGACCGCCGACGCAACGGGAACACACGCGGCGGCTCCAACGCGTCGACCGTGCCGTATCGCGGCCGCACGACCGGCGCGCACGGCGCAAGGCATTCGTAGGTCTTCTCCGTACGCCGCTCCTGGAACAGCATCTGATACGCCCCGCGCAACGCGGGGTCGCGCACGAACACGACGATGCCGGCGGTGGGCCGGTCCAACCGGTGGGCCGGTCCAACCGGTGCGCCGGTGTGATCGCGTCGTCATGGTACAGCTCGCGCAACCGCATGAGCGCGGTCTCGCGATACCACATGCCGCGGGGCGTGGTGGCCAGGAAATGCGGCTTGTCCACCACGATGATGCCCGAATCCTCATAGACCACGTCCAATTCGAACGGGATATGAGGCTCGGACGTCACGAACCGATGGCCTCCCATCAGCCCCTCACATCACTCCACGGTGACGGACTTGGCGAGGTTGCGCGGCTTGTCCACGTCATAGCCCTTGAGCTTGGCCATGTCCATGGCGAACAGCTGCAGCGGGACCACGTCGACGAGCGGACTCATCAGCGTGGGGCAGGCGGGGCGCCAGAAGACGACGTCCGCGTAGCGTTCCACGTCCTTGTCGCCCTCCTCGGCGACCGCGATGATGAACGCGCCACGCGCCTTGACCTCCTCGATGCCGGACAGCACCTTGGCGTGCAGCACGTTGCGGCCACGTTCCGGCGGCACGATGAACACGACCGGCTCACCCTCGTCGACCAGCGCGATCGGGCCATGCTTGAGCTCGCCGGCGGCGAAGCCCTCGGTGAACGTGTAGGCGATCTCCTTGAGCTTCAGCGCTCCCTCGAGCGCCACCGGATAGCCCACGTGGCGGCCGAGGAACAGGAACGACTGCGCGTTGATCATGCGCTCGGCGGCGTCATGGATCGTCTTGGTCTGCGTGTCGAGCACCCACTGGATCTTGCGCGGCATGTTCTTGAGCGAATCGAGGATGTGGCGGATCTCGTCGCGGAACATCGCGCCCTTGACCTGAGCCAGATACAGGCCGAGCAGGTAGGCGGCGGTGATCTGCGCGACGAACGCCTTGGTCGAGGCGACCGCGACCTCCGGACCGGCGTGCGTGTAGAGCACGGCGTCGGATTCACGCGGGATCGAGGCGCCCTGCGTGTTGCAGATCGCGAGCACCTTCGAACCCTGCTCACGCGCGTGGCGCAGCGCCATCAGCGTGTCCATCGTCTCGCCGGACTGCGAGATCGCGACGACGAGCGTGCGCGGCGTGAGGATCGGGTCACGGTAGCGGAACTCGTGCGCCAGCTCGATCTCGACCGGGATGCGCACCCAATGCTCAATCGCGTACTTGGCGACCATGCCCGCGTACGCGGCGGTGCCGCAGGCGATGACGATGATCTTGTCGATGGCCTTGAAATCGTGTTCGTCGATGCGCACCTCGTCGAGGGCGACGTCGCCGTTCTTGTCGAAGCGGCCGAGCAGCGTGCGCTGCACGGCGGCGGGATCCTCGTGGATCTCCTTGTCCATGAACGAATCCCAGCCGCCCTTCTCCGCGGCGGATGCGTCCCAGTCCACGGTGTAGGTCTTCGGGTTCGCGATGACGTTGCCGTTGAAGTCGGTGACGATGACCTTGTCCGCGGAGACGCACACGGCCTGATCCTGGTCGACCTCCATCGCGCGCTTCGTGTACGCGACGAACGCGGCGACGTCGGAACCGAGGAAGTTCTCGCCGTCGCCGAGCCCGACGACGAGCGGGGAGTCATGACGGGCGCCGACGACGATATCCGGCTGGCGGCAGTCGGTGGCGAGGATCGTGAACGCTCCCTTGAGCATGCGGGCCATGCGGCGCACGGCCTTGAACAGGTCGGGGGCGCCGTCCTCCCTGATGATGGTGTCGACGATCTTGCCGAGCAGCTTAGCGGCGACCTCGGTGTCTGTCGCGGACGCGAAATGGTAGCCTTCGGCCTGCAGGTCGAGACGCAGCTGGGAGGCGTTCTCGATGATGCCGTTGTGGATGATGGCGACCTTGCCGTCCTCGCTGGTGTGCGGGTGGGCGTTCACGTCGCTCGGCACGCCGTTGGTGGCCCAGCGCGTGTGTCCGATGCCGACGGTCGCCAGCGGCATCGGCTTCTTCTCGATGTCCTCGACGAGGTTCGAGAGGCGGCCGGCCTTCTTGCGTACCGCCACATGGTCCATGCCGGGCGCGGTCAGCGCCACGCCGGCCGAATCGTAGCCGCGGTATTCGAGGCGCTTCAGACCCTGGAGACACACCTCCAGCGGCTTGCCGCACGCGGTTTCAACTTGTCCTGCATATCCAACGATTCCACACATGGCTCTCTACCCTACCAACAAAACGTAACGCCCCGCAGCGCTATGCTGCGGGGCGCACGAAACATACCGAATGATTACAAATCCCATTCCGCCTACAGCACGTGCTGCAGACGGAGCCGTCGAACGGGCAGTCCGGTGGACTGCCCGTAGGCGACGCCGAGGCACGGCAGTGCCGAGGAGACATGGCAGCCTTCCTGCGGCGCGTGTCTTACAGCACGTGCTGCAGGAAGTCCTTGAACCTCGGTTCGGTGGGGTGGTCGATGATCTCCGGACCGCCGGCCTCCACGACCACGCCGCCGTCCATGAACACCACCTGGTCGGCCACCTCGCGGGCGAAGCCGATCTCATGGGTGACGACGATCATGGTCATGCCGGCCTTGGCCAGCGACAGCATGACGTTGAGCACCTCGCCGACGAGCTCGGGGTCGAGGGCGGAGGTGGGTTCGTCGAACAGCATGATCTCGGGCTGCATGGCGAGGGCGCGGGCGATGGCGACGCGCTGCTGCTGGCCGCCGGAGAGCTCCGCCGGGTAGTAGTCGAGACGTTCGCCGAGACCCACGCGTTCGAGCTCCTGCTTGGCGAGTTCGCGCGCCTGCGCCTTGTTCATGTGCTTGACGTGGACGGGCGCCTCCATGACGTTCTCGATCGCCGTCATGTGCGGAAACAGGTTGAACCGCTGGAAGACCATGCCGAGCTTGGAGCGCTGGGCGGCGATCTCCTTGTCGTTGAGGGTCTGGAGCATGTCCTGCCCGTTTTTCGTCACATGCTTGTAGCCGATGAGCTCGCCGTCCACCTCGATCGAGCCGCCGGTCAGGGTCTCGAGCTGGTTGATGAGGCGCAGGAACGTGGATTTGCCGGAGCCGGAGGGGCCGAGGATCACGGTCACGGTGCCGGGTTCGACGGTCAGGTCGACGCCCTTGAGCACATGCAGGGAACCGAACGCCTTGTGGACCTGCGTGGCCTTGACGGCCGGGACACCGGACGCCGGACGCGATGCCGGGGCGGGCGCGTTCGCGGGGATGCTGGTCTGTGTCATCGTGTGTCGTCCTTCCTGCTCACGCCGTCAATCCGTTGAATGTGGCGTCGTTGAGCTTGCTCACATCGTCCTTGGGTTCGCCCTCCGTCTTGCCGGGCAGCGGCGGCTGCTTGCCGCGCGAGCCGACCGGACGCGCGTCGAATCCCTTGCCGAAGTGCTTCTCGAGACGGGATTGAATGACCATGAGGATGGAGGTGATGAGCAGGTACCAGATGCAGGCCACGATGAGCAGCGGAATCGGCTTGTAGATGCGGTTCGCGATGGCGTTCGTGGCGAACTGGAGCTCCAGGGTGAACGGCACGGCGAGCACGAGGGACGTGGTCTTGAGCATACCGATGGTCTCGTTGCCGGTGGGCGGGATGATGATGCGCATGGCCTGCGGCAGGACGATGCGGCGCATGATGAGCGTACGGCTCATGCCAAGCGCCTTGGCGGCCTCGGTCTGGCCGGGGTCGACGGCTTCGAGACCGGCGCGCACGATCTCGGAGAGGTAGGCGGCCTCGTTGAGCGCCAGACCGATCCATGCGGCGTTGAACGCGGTGATGACCGTCTCGGAGTCGATGCTCCAGAATTCGATGGACGTGAACGGCACGCCGATGCCGATTTTGGGGATGAGCACGGCGAACAGGCCCCAGAACACGAGCTGCGTGTACACAGGGGTGCCGCGGAAGAACCAGATGAAGAACCAGCTCACGCCGCGCAGCACCGGGTTGATGGATTTGCGCATGATGGCGAGGATGACGGACAGTATGATCGCCACCACCATGGAGATGACGGTGAGCAGCAGCGTGTAGCCGATGCCTTCGATCACGTTCTCGTTGAACAGGTACTTCCATACGGTGGGCCAGTCGAGACGCGGGTTGGTGACGAGCCCCTGGATGAGCATCGCGGCCAGCAGGGCCACAATGACGGCCGCCACGATGGGGCCGGTGCGCTTGACCGGCAGCGCCTTGATGCGGTTCGGGATGTCCAGTCCCTCGCCGTCCGCTTGTTTCTTCGCCATGTTCGGTTCCTTCAATGCTGCATGCCTCGATTGAGGTTGACTAGGATAGCCAGCCTAGTGTACGTGAGGGGCGCCTATGTTACATGCGCGGTTCCGCATGCCGCATGGGCGCCCCTTCATGGAGTGACGTTGGACGGGGAGGCTCAGCCTTCGACGTCCGGGTTGATCTCGGCCTTGTCCAGCGCGCCGGATTCGACGCCCCAGTGCTTGAGGATCTTGCCGTACGTGCCGTCGTCCATGAGCTTCTGCATGGCCTTCTGCACGGCCTCGGCGGTGCCGGTCTCGCCCTTCTTGATGGCCACGGCGTTGGGCACGGAGTCGAAGTCCTCGCCGAGCTGCTCGAGCTCGCCGCCGGTCTGGGCGATGGCGTAGCCGACCACCGGGGAGTCGGCGAAGAACACGTCGGCCTTGCCGGTGACGACGGCGGTGGTGGCGTCGGTCTGCTGCTTGGAGGATTGGACGGTGATGTCCTTCTTGCCGTCCGCCTTGCACTGCTTGGCGGTCTTGGCGATGGCCTCCTCCTCGACGGTGCCGGTCTCGACGGCCACCTTGAGGCCGCACAGGTCGTTCGGGTCGATCTTCTCCGGATTGCCCTTCTTCACCGCGTAGCCCATGCCGGCGGTGAAGTAGGAGACGAAGTCGACGGACTTCATACGCTCGGGCGTGATGGTGAACGCGGCGATGCCGAGGTCGTACTTGGAGCCGATGGACGGGATGATCGTGTCGAAGTTGGAGGAGACGATCTCGGTCTTGAGGCCGAAGATGTTGCCGAGGGCGCGGGCCAGGTCCATGTCGTAGCCGATCTGGGTCTTGCCGTCGGCGTCGAGGAACTCGGCGGGCGCATAGGAGGGGTTGGTGCCGATGGTGAGCTTGCCGTCCTTGGTGACGGATTCCGGCAGCAGCGCGGCGATGGCGGCGTCCTTCTTCACGCCGCTCACATCGTAGCTGGTGATGGTCGCGGCGTCGCCGGAGCCTTCGGCGGAATCGGATCCGTCGCTGGTGCCGCACGCGGCGGCGGCGAACAGCATGGCGGCGCTCAGCGCGGCGGCCGTGATGGTCTTCATTCCCTTGGTGAACGACATGGTCTTCTTCTTCCCGTGATGTTCGGTGATGTGCTCTCTCAGGGCGGGAGGCCATTCACCGCCCGCGGTATTCAATTTTTATACACTAACCTGCATACATATGCAAGCTGGTGGGTGGCGTCGTTCGACCCGCACGCCTTCCGACGCCTTCTGGCGCCGCACGACGCCACACGACGTGCGTCACTACGCGGCCGGATCAATCTCGGCCTTGTCCAACGCGCCGGACTTGACGCCCCACGTGTCCAGGATCTTGCCGTACGTGCCGTCGTCCATGAGTTTCTGCATGGCCTTGCTCACGGCCTCGGCGGTCTTGGCGTCGCCCTTCTTGATGACGATGCCGTACGGGGCCACGCCCACGTCCTCGCCGAGCGCCTCGAGCTCGCCGCCGGTCTGCTTGATCGCGTAGCCGGCCACCGGGGAGTCCGTGTAGATGATGTCCGCCTTGCCCGAGGCCACGGCGGTGGTCACGTCGGTGAGCAGCTTGGACGACTGGACGTCGATCTCGTCCTTGCCCGCGGCCTTGCATTTCGCGTTGGCCTTGTCGAGCTCCGATTCCTGCGTGGTGCCGGTCTGCACGGCGGCCTTGAGCCCGCACAGGTCGTCGGTCGAGATGTTCTTCGGGTTGCCCTTGCGCACCACGTACGTGGAGCCGGCCTTGAAGTAGCTGACGAAGTCGACCGCCTCGAGACGGTCCTTCGTGATGGTGAACGAGCTGATGCCGAGGTCGTACTTGGAGCCGACGGACGGGATGATCGAATCGAACGTGGACGAGATCGTCTGCTCCCTGAGGCCGAACAGCGCGGCCATCGCCTTGGACAGGTCCACGCTGAAGCCGACGGGCGTCTTGCCGTCGGAGGCGAGGAACTCGGCGGGCGGCGTGGACGTGTCGGCGCCCACGGTGAGCACGCCGTCCTTGGTGACGGATTCCGGCAGCAGCGCGGCGATCTCGTCATCCTTCTTGATGGAGCTGGTGTCGAACCCCTGGATGTCGGAGGAGGTCGAACCGGAACCGCCGTCACCCGAGGCGGCGTCGCTCCCATCGGACGTGCCGCACGCGGCAAGCGGCGTCATCAGCGCCACGGCGAGCGCGGCGGCGATGGTTTTCGAGACATGGAACGACATGACGTTTCCTTCCTTCACAATTGCTTGACGAACGACGCGGCGAATCCCGCCGGGACGACGCGGCGATCCCACGAGACGGCGCGGGGCCGGACGTCGACGGCCCCTGCCGCCGCATCCGGCCCTCATCCTAAGGCATCGCCGCATCGGAACCATAGGGACCGCCGTGAAACGTCACGTCATGTCCACGAGACCGGGGCCGGGGACACGGACCGAACCGGTCAGCCCTCCACGTCGGTGGGGTTGATCTCGGCCTTGTCGATGGCGCCGGACTTGACGCCCCAGTGGTCGAGCAGCTTGGTGTACGTGCCGTCGTCCATGAGTTTCTGGATGGCCTTCTGCACGGCCTCGGCGGTGGCGGTGTCCCCCTTCTTGATGGCGACGCCCTGCTTGGCCACACCCACGTCCTCGCCGACGGACTCGAGCTGGTCGCCGGTCTGGCTGATCGCGTAGCCGGCCACCGGGGAGTCGGCGTAGAAGGCCACGGCCTTGCCGGTGACCACGTTCGTGGTCACGTCGGTCTGCAGCTTGTTGGAGAGGACCTCGATCTTCTTGTCGGCCGGGCACTGCTTGTCGGCCGCGTTGACCTCCTCCTCCTGCGTGGTGCCGGTCTGCACCGCGATCTTGAGCCCGCACAGGCTCGAGGGGTCGAACTTGTCCGGATTGCCCTTCTTGGTGACCCACGTGGAGCCGGCCTTGTAGTAGCTGACGAAGTCGACGGCCTCCGCGCGCTCGGGGGTGATGGTGAACGAGCTGATGCCGAGGTCGTACTTGGAGCCGACGGACGGGATGATCGAATCGAACGTGGAGGTGACGTTCTCGGTCTTCAATCCGAAGACCTTGCCGAGCGCCTTGGTGAGGTCGACGTCGTAGCCGACCGGGGTCTTGCCGTCGGCGGCGAGGAACTCGGCGGGCGCGTAGGAGGTGTCGGTGCCGACGGTGAGCACGCCGTCCTTGGTGACGGATTCCGGCAGCAGCGCGGCGATCGCATCGTCCTTCTGGATGCCGGAGACGTCGAAGCTTTCGATCTTGGATGAATCCGACGAGCCGGAGGCCGAACCGCTCGAGGAGCCGTCGGAGGCGTCGGACGTGCCGCATGCCGCGGCGGCGAACACCATGGCCGCGCCCAGCGTGGCGGCGGCGATGGTCTTGATTCCCTTGCTGAATGACATAGGATTTCCTCTCTCGGAATGTCGATCGGGCGGGTATGTTTCCCGACTGATTCCGAAAGCTAGGGTCCCTATGCTACGAAAGCGTAAATCTCACGGATATGGTTCATAACGTGAGACGGCACCGGGTTGCGGAAGAGGCGACGACACCGGCGCGATGCCGGGACGCCGCTGCCCGACGTCAGCGGGCGCCGCCGCGCTTGTTCGCGTAGCGCATGGCGCGCAGGGCCTCGCGCTTGTCCTGCTCCTCGCGCAGGGCCTGACGCTTGTCGAACTCGCGCTTGCCGCGCGCCAGGGCGATCTCCGCCTTGACGCGTCCGTCCTTGAAATAGAGGCTCAGCGGGATGATGGTGTACCCCTTCGCCTCGGACTGGCGGGCCAGTTTGAGGATCTCCCGCTCATGGAGCAGCAGTTTGCGCTTGCGCTTGGGCGCGTGGTTGTTCCACGTGCCGTTGAAGTATTCGGGGATGTTGGCGTTCTCCAGCCAGATCTCGTTGCGCCGGTCGATGGTGATGAACGCCTCGGCGAGCGAGGCGCGTCCCTCCCTCAGGGATTTCACTTCCGTGCCGGTGAGGACGATGCCCGCCTCGTACTTGTCCTCGATGGCGTAGTCGTGACGCGCCTTCTTGTTCTGGACGACCGGTTTCGTCCCCTGTTCCTTCGCCATCGCGGACCTCCTTCCGATGCTGCGGCGTCCGGCCGCGGCATCCTTCGCCCGACCGGCCCGTCTTCGCCCCATAGACGATAGCATGAGGCGCCGCCGGCCGAAACCGTGCGGCGCTTCGATTATGCCGTCCGCGCAGGTCCGTTTGCGGAAGCCGGGCGGAGCGGTGGGAGGCGGATGATGATCAGTAGTGGACGAACTCGTTGTTGTTGGGCCACACCGTCTCCCATGCCGGGAACGTGGCGAAGCCGGTGCCACCCTCGGAGATGAGCAGGCTGCCGTCCGAGTTGACGCGCTCCACCACGGCCACGTGGCCGTACAGGCGGTTGGCGTACCAGGAGGTGACGCGCTGGCCGCGGCGGAACACCATGGCGGCGCCCACATGCGGCGTGGTGTTCACGTAGTAGCCGAGCGCACGGCCCTTGGCACCCCATTCGGCGCCGTTGCCCATGTAGGAGCCGACGGGGAGTTTCAGCTGGGAGCGGCGGATGTACGCCCACAGCGTGCACTGGCGGGAGGGGTAGGCGGAGCCGCCCACCGTGTTGCCCGTGTTGTGGCCGTAGCAGAACTTGGAACCTTCGGGGCAATTGCCGGGCACCGCGTAGTTCATACCGCTCGCACCGGAGGAGCCGGAGGAGGAACCGCTGTTCGACGAGGAACCGCTGTTCGACGACGAGCCGGAGGAGGACGAGCCGCCGCTGGACGGGCGGGAGGAGCTTCCGGACGAGGATCCGCCGGACGAGCCGCCGGTCTGCTGGCTGGCGCTGCCGGAGGAGATGTTGCCGCTGCTGCCGGTGTTCTGGGCGGCGAGCTGGGATTCGATGGACAGGATGTCGGCGGCCTCCTTGGCCGCCTGCGTGGTCAGGCTGCTCTTCTGCTTCTCCAGTTCCTCACGGGCGGAGGAGACCTGGCTCTGCAGCGTCTCCAGGGAGCTCTGCTTGGCGGCGGCGTCCTCGGAGGCCTTCTTGGCGCTGGCTGCCTGTTCGTCGGCCTGGTTCTTGAGCTTGGTGATCTGGTCCTCGATGGCGGCGAGACGCTCCTTGCGGTTCATCGAGGTGTTGAGCGTGGTGGCCGCGCTGTTGGCCGCGTTCGCGGCGGAGCGCGTGGCGGCGGCGTCGGACTGCATCTGCGCCACGAAATCGTCGGTGGTCGTGGCGTTGGTCACCACCTCCATCACCGTGGAGGCGTCGGAGCCGTGGAAGCTGTTGCGGGCCATCTCGGCCACGGAATCCTTGGCGTCGTCGTATTCGGCGCCGGTCTGCTTGATCTTCTCCTCCAGATCGGCCTTGTCCTTCTTGGCCGCCTCGAGACGCTCGTTGGTGGCGTCGGCGAGGTCCTGCGCCTGCTGCGCCGTCTCTTGGGCCTTGCTCGCGGCCTCCTTGGCGGCGGGGATCTGGTCGTTGGTGAGGCTGTCCAGCTGGATGATCTTGTTGGCGAGGTCCTGGTTCACGCCGGCCAGCTGCGCCTTGAGGTTCTTGTGGTTCGCCACCTTCTGCTGGTACTCGGAGTATGAGACCGCCTTCGCCTGCGGGACGGGCATGACGGTGAGCGCCATTCCTCCCGCCAGCGTCATCGCGGCGGACAGCATGAGACCGATGCCTGCATCGACGTATTTCGAACGGTTCACCACTTGTAATCGTCCTTCCTTCATGTCACGTGAGTGCCATTGTAACGGAGGTTCCTGAAACGTCCAGCGGGATTCCTCCCGGGGCTTCACCGGCGGCCCCTTCCGGCAGCCGTCCGGGCTCAGGCCTTGAGGTAGCGTCGCAGCGAGATGGCGGAGGCCACCACGGACAGCAGGATGGCGCCGGCCACGAGCGCCGGGGCGAACAGCCATACCGTGGACTGCGTGACGAACGGCATCCAGCTGACCGACTGGGCCAGCCAGTCGGTGATGAACACCTGCACGATGCCGGCGAGCGTGCCGCAGGCGAGCAGGGAGCCGATGCCGGAGGCCACCACGCCCTCGAGGATGAACGGGAGGCGGATGGTCCAGTTGGAGGCGCCCACGAGACGCATGATCTCCGTCTCGTTCTTGCGGGACGCCGCGGACATGCGGATGGTGGTGCCGGTGAGCAGGATGGCCACCACCACCATCACGGCGGCGAACACCACGGTGACGGCCGTGGCGCGGTTGAGCACGGCGAAGACCGGGTCGAAGATCTGCTTCTGGTCGACGACCTCCTCCACGCCGGTCTTGCCGGACAGCACTTCGGAGACCATCTTGTACTTGGTGGGGTCCTTGAGCTTGAGCTGGAGCGAATCCTGCATGTCGGCGGCGGTGAGGGTGCGCCCCTGGTAGTTGCCGTCCGGATACTGCTTGAGGAACGTGTTCTTGTAGAAGTCCTCACGGCTCACGTAGGTGATCTTGGAGACGTTGTCGGTGAGCTCGTCCTGGATGAACTCCTCGAGGTCCACGACCTCCTGCTGCGTGGGCGCCTTGCCGGAGGCGCAGGTGGCGGCCTGGCTGGTGCCGTCCGGGCAGAGCCATACCACCACTTCGATCTTGTCGTACCATTCGCCCTTGGCCCGGGTGACCTGGGCCTGCAGCAGTGCGGACGCCCCGATGAACACGAAGGAGATGAACGTGACGAGCATGACCGAGATGATCATCGGCACGTTGCGTTTGAGGCTCGTCCAGGTTTCGGAAAGGATGAATCGCGCCCTCATCGGGTCTCCCCCTTGTTCTGCATGGTGTCCGTGTGCTGTCCTCCGTCGACCCCGACGCGGGCGCCGGCCGCGAACGACGGCGGCGCGGGCGGCGTCAGCAGCCCTTCGCCGGCGTGCTTCGCCGTATCGTCCGTGTTCTTCTCCTGCGACGTCGACGATGCGGGGGATGCCGGAGGCGCGGGCGGCTCCTGGGAACGGCGTTCCCGTACGGCTTCGTCATGCGTGTCCCGGGCGGGCTCGTCCCGATCGGCGTCGTCACGGCCGTCGGTCCCGGCGGCGTCCTGGTCCGCGGGCGCGACGCTTTCCGACCGTCCGTCGGTTCCGGCCGCGTCGGCACCGGTACGGGGAGACGCCGACTGGTCCGTGTCTCCCGTTCCTTCGGAGGCGTCCGCCGCGGAGGTCTCCTTTCCGGCCGTCTGCAGCTCCGCCTGCTCCTTGGCCTTGGCGAGCTCCTCGAGGTTGAGGCCCCTGCCCCAGGTGAGCGTGGTCTCGACGGGAGCGAACGCCTCGCCGTAGCGTCCCGTGCGTCCCGAATGCACGGATTGGGCGAGACGGGCGATGCCCTCGTCGCCGTCGATGCCCATGGCGGTGTGGGCGTCCATCAGTCCGGACGCCGCGGCGCCCGCCTCGATGGCGGCGGCCGCGTCGACCTCGCCTTCGCCGTCGCCGCCGGCGGCCTGCGGGCGGAACCGGGCGTCCGTCCCCAACGCCTGATGGGCCTTGGATTCGACGGCGGCGTCCGGGAAGAACACGGCGGAATCGTAGGAGCCGTGCTCCTCGTCGCGCACGATCCTTCCGGTGTGGAGCTCCACCACACGCTTGCGCATGGAGTTGACGATCTCCTCGTTGTGCGTGGCCATCACGATGGTGGTGCCGGTGCGGTTGATGGCGTCCAGCACCTCCATGATGCCGAGCGAGGTGGTGGGGTCGAGGTTGCCGGTGGGCTCGTCGGCCAGCAGGATCTGCGGATGGTTCACGTAGGCGCGGGCGATGGCCACACGCTGCTGCTCGCCGCCGGACAGCTCATGCGGGTAGTTGTGCTCCTTGCCGGTGAGTCCCACGGTCTGCAGCACCTTCGGCACCAGGGATTTGATGGTGGAACGCCGCGTACCGATGACCTCGAGGGCGAACGCCACGTTCTGCCACACGGTCTTGTTGTTGAGCAGCTTGTAGTCCTGGAACACGAATCCGATGGAGCGGCGGTACTGCGGCACCTGACGATTGGAGATGCGCCTCAGATCGTTGCCCGCCACGCGGATCTCGCCGCCGGTGGCCTCCTCCTCGCGCAGCAGCAGGCTCAGCAGCGTGGTCTTGCCGGAGCCCGACGCCCCCACGAGGAACACGAAGTCACCGCGTTCGATGTCGAGGTTGACATCGTCCAACGCGGGACGCGTGCCCTTCGGATAGACCTTGCTGACGTGCGATAGTGAGATGAGCGCCATGTTGCCCCTTCCTGGTTCTCGCCCTTCACATTCCTGCGGGATGCATCATGCGGCCCGAGGCCGCGGGGCCGGCCCCGCTCCCCCGTCCGTTCGATCCGGGATGAGGAGGGGCCGGCCGTCATACGCGTCGACCGCCGCGCGTTACGCGGCCTGGGCCGCCTGCTCGGCCTCCAGCTGCGCCGCACGACGTTCCTCGTGGCGCCAGCGGATGCCCGCCTGGATGAAGCCGTCGAGGTCGCCGTCGAACACGGCCTGGGTCTGCGAGGTCTCGTAGCCGGTGCGCAGATCCTTGACCATCTGGTACGGATGCAGCACGTAGGAGCGCATCTGATCGCCCCAGCTGGCCTTGATGTCGCCGGCGAGCTCCTTCTTCTTCTTGGCCTCCTCCTCGTGGCGCAGCACGAGCAGTCGGGACTGGAGCACGGCCATGGCGGCGGCACGGTTCTGGATCTGCGAGCGCTCGTCCTGCATCGTCACGACCAAGCCGGTGGGAAGGTGGGTGATGCGCACGGCCGAGTAGGTCGTGTTCACGCCCTGGCCGCCGGGGCCGGAGGAGCAGTACGTGTCGACGCGGATGTCCGTGTCCGGGATATCGATGTGGTCGGTCGCCTCGACGAGCGGCACGACCTCGACGGCCGCGAAGCTCGTCTGGCGGCGGCCCTGGTTGTCGAACGGGGAGATGCGCACGAGGCGGTGCGTGCCGCCCTCGACGCTCAGGCGGCCGTACGCGTACGGGGCGTCCACCTGGAAGGTGGCGGACTTGATGCCCGCCTCCTCCGCGTAGGAGGTGTCCATGACCTTCGCCTTGAAGCCCATGCGCTCGCAGTAGCGCAGGTACATGCGCAGCAGCATCTGCGCGAAGTCGGCCGCGTCGACGCCGCCCGCGCCGGAGCGGATGGTGACGACCGCGGAGCGCTCGTCGTATTCGCCGTCGAGCAGCGTCTGGATCTCCATGGCGTCGAGGTCCTCGCCGATCTTGCCGAGCTCCGCCTGCGCCTCGTCAAGGGAGTCCTGGTCCTCCTCCTCGCGTCCGAGCTCGATGAGGGTCTCCACGTCGTCGATGCGCGTGCCGGCGGAGGTGAGGCGCTTGAGCTGCGATTCGGCGGCCGAAAGACGGCTCGTCACCTTCTGCGCGTTCTCGGGGTCGTCCCACAGGCCGGGAGCGGCCGCCTGCTGCTCCAGCTCCTTGATGTCCGCCTTCATGCGGTCGACGTCCAGCGCCTTGGCGATGGAGTCATACTTGGCGCGCACGTCGGAGAGCGCCTGGGAATAATCGAATTCTGCCATCGTTCACTACCTTACGTTGTTTCCTATGAACTGCCTTGGAATGGATGTCCCGCCGAGCTTCCCGCAGGACCGTGCGTCCGCGCACCATCGCCGCGTTCCGTGGTCCCTCCCTCCCGCACGGCCGCGAACCTGCCGGGGATGGCGAAGGGAACGTCACGCGTGGGATGCGCGTGACGATGCGTCAAAGCCCCGCGTAGATGGCGGGGACGACCAGGGAGAGCAGCATGGCGGCGGCGATGACGATGCACACCGCGCGCACCATGGTGCGGCGGCGGCGCTCGCGCTGCCCGCGTTCATCCTGCCTGAAGTCACTCACGATGCGTGATTGTAACGTACCGCTTGGTCATATGACGCCCACCGCGTAACGACGCGTCGCCCGCCGGGCGCGGGGACGTGGGCGGATGCAGGCGTCATCCCTCCCCAGGCGTTACAGTGGGCGGTGTCATATCGTTTGTCCGCCTGATGTAAGGAGCATCGCAGATGACTGAAGAACGCACCGCGTACGGCTGGGGCCTGGCGAGCATCGACGCCGCCGGCAACACCCTCGACGTGTGGTATCCGAGCCTGACCGTGGGCGCCGCACCGGCCGACGCCGACCGCCCGAACCATGATTTCGGCGTGCTCGCGCACGACGAGGCCGATGCGCGCGGCGTGCGCCGCGTGCCGGTGTTCACCGTGACCGGTCTTGACGACCCGATCGAAAGCGCCGAGGACGCGTACCTGAAGCTGCACCTGCTGAGCATGCGTCTGGCCAAACCGAACACGCTGAACCTGGACGGCATCTTCGCGGCGCTCTCCAACGTGGTGTGGACCAATTACGGTCCGTTCGCCGTGGAGGACTTCGGTCTGCGCAAGGCCGACGTCGAGGCGGCGGCCACCGCCGCGGCGCAGTCGTTCGCCGCGAACGCCGGACTTCCGGCCGTCGCCCCGGCCACGACGGTGAACGTGTTCGGCGTGGACAAGTTCCCGCGCATGATCGACTACGTCGTCCCCACCGGCGTGCGCATCGGCGACGCCGACCGCGTCCGTCTCGGCGCCCACCTGTCCGAGGGCACCACCGTGATGCACGCCGGCTTCGTGAACTTCAACGCCGGCACCCTCGGCGTCTCGATGGTGGAGGGCCGCGTCTCGCAGGGCGTGGTGGTCGGGAACGGCTCCGACATCGGCGGCGGCGCCTCGATCATGGGCACGCTCTCCGGCGGCGGAAAGCTCAGGAACTCGATCGGCGAGCACTCGCTGCTCGGCGCGAACGCCGGCATCGGCATCTCCCTGGGCGACAACTGCGTGGTGGAGGCGGGACTGTATGTCACCGCCGGCACGAAGGTCACGGTCTGGGACAAGGCCAAGGCCGCCGCGGGCGAACCGCTCGAGGTCGTCAAGGGTGCGGATCTGTCCGGCAAGGACAACATCCTGTTCATCCGCAACTCGGTGAACGGCCGCATCGAGGCCCGCTACCGCAAGACCGGCATCGAGCTCAACGAGAAGCTGCATAAGAACTGACCCGCGTCCCGGACCTTCTCTCGGGGCCAGCGTCCCGGTGCCTTACGGTGAGGAATCAGTGATTCACCTCAAGCGGCCGATTGTCGCGACGACACACCATCGTCCGCGGGAATCGGCCGCTTACGCGACTCAGGAGGCCGGGAATCGCGGCAATCGCAACCATACCGCGGCATTCGGCCGCCTACGCGACGCCAACGGCCGATTGTCGCGATGACCGGTATGTCAACGCGGCATTCGGCCGCTCACATAACGCAGGAGGCCGATTGTCGTGGGAGCCGGAAGGTTCCCGCGGCAATCGGCCTCAAATCATGCCGGCACGGCTGCCGGCGACGACGCCTTACTGCTCGAGTTCGACGGCCTTGTCCAGCGCCTCCTCGAGACGCTGCTGCGCCTCGCCGTACGCCGTCCAATCGCCCTTCTTCAGCGCGTCCTGACCGTCCTTCATCGCCTGCGAAGCGTCGGCAAGCGCCTGCTTCAGCTCAGCGGACGACGCACCGGACGAACCCGATCCGCCGGACGCATCGGTCCCCTCCCCGGACGAGGACGAACCGGAACCGGACGTCGAACCGTCGCCCGTCGCCGAACCCTCATTCGAACCGGACGAATCGGACGAACCAGACGAACCCGAACCGGACGCATTGCCGGCGTCGCCGGCCGAGGCGCCGGAATCACCGCCGAACACCTGGTCGAGCGCCTCGTCAAGCGTGTCGGCGAACCCGACCTGGTCGCCGAACGCCACGAGCACCTTCTTCAGCAGCGGGAACGACGTGGTGCCGGACGACTTGACGTACACCGGCTGCACGTACACGAGACCGCCGCCCAACGGCAGGGTGAGCAGGTTGCCGCGCACCACGTTCGTGGAGCCGGACTGCAGCAGGTTCAGCTCCTTGGACACGTCGGCGTCCGCGTTGAAGTTGTTCTGCGCCTGGCCGGGACCGGGCACGTTGGAGTCCTTCGGCAGCTCCTGCAATCGCAGCGTGCCGTAGTTCGGACCGATCACGCCCTTCTCGTCGCCCGCGTCGGAGTCCACGGAGAGGAATCCGGTGAGGATCTCGCGCGTGGACGTGCCGGCGGGGATGTACGAGGAGGTCAGCGAGAACACCGGCTCCTTGGTGCCGCCGGTCTGCAGCGTCAGATAGTAGGGCGGTTGGAGGATGTCCTGTGCCTGGGCCTGCTGGGATTCGGTGGGGTCGACCGGCGTCTGCCAGAAGTCCTCGCCCGAATAGTACTGGCTGGCGGAGGTCACATGGTACTTGGCGAGGAGCTCGCGCTGCACCTTGAACAGGTTCTCCGGGTAGCGCATGTGGCTCATCAGGTCGCCGCTGATCTCGCTCAGCTGATGGTACTGGCCGGGGAACACGCTCTCCCACGCCTTGATGACCGGGTCGTCCTTGTCCCACACGTACAGGTCCACGGAGCCGTCGTACGCATCCACGGTGGCCTTGACGGAGTTGCGGATGTAGTTGGCCTGCTGGGAGCCGAGACCGCTCACCGTGGAGGACGAGACGGTGGTGGAGTCGCGCGTGGCGTCGCCCAGGTCGGTCATCTGCGAGTACGGGTAGGCGTCGGACGTGGTATAGCCGTCGACGATCCACTTGACGCGCCCGTCCACCACGGCCGGGTAGACGCGGCCGTCGAGCGTGAGGTACGGCGCGACCTTGGCGACGCGTTCGCGCGGGGACCTGTCGTAGAGGATCTGCGAGGCGCTGGTGACGCGGTCGGAGAACAGGATCTGGTCGGAGCCGAAGCGGATCGCGTACAGCAGGCGGGAGAACAGGTTGCCGACGGACGGTCCGCCGTCGCCGTTGAACGTGTTCGTAGCGCCCTTGGAGCCGGTCGGGTAGTCGAACTCCCATGCGGCGGTGCCCTTGGGCGCGCCGACGATCGAGTATTCGCTCATGTTGGGCGAGAAGTAGATGCGCGGCTCGTACTTCTGGCTTTCGGTGAGCTTGCCTTGGGTGGGGATGCCGGATTCGAAGAAGCGCGGCTGGCCGTCGGAGGTCACCTGGTTGCCGTAGGCGGCGACGACACCGTAGCCGTGCGTGTACACGGTGTGGTCGTTGACCCAGTTGCGGTTGTCGTTGCCGTCGAGGTCGAGCTCGCGCGCGGCGATGACCGTGTCCTGGCTCTTGCCGTCGATCTCGTACTTGTCCACGGCGAGCGTGTCCGCGAACGTGTAGTACTGCTTGGACTGCTGGAGCTGCTTGAACGTCGGGGAGACGACCTGCGGGTCGAGCAGTCGGATCTGCGCGGTGGTCTCGCCTTCGGCGCTCAACGCCCCGGACTCGCCCTTGGTGGTGGCCTTGTAGTTCTCGGTCTTGAGCTTGTCGAGGCCGTAGGCGGCGCGCGTGGCGTCGATGTTGCGCTGGATGTACGTGGATTCCATCTCCTGCGCGTTCGGGTTCACACGGAAGCGCTGCAGGAGTGCCGGCCAGACGACGGTGAGGACCATGGAGACGACGACCACGACGGCGATGGCCGCGATGGGCGTGCGCCACGCCTTGAGCGCCGCGGAGGCGCGCACGCCGATGGGCGCGCTGCCCTCGAGCGCGTGCGAACGCATGAGCCAGACGGCGAGCACCACGCCGAGGATGGCGACGAGCGCCGCCATGACGAACGTGACCGGGATGGTGGCGTTCACCGTGGTGTAGGTGGCGCCGGTGATACGCGAGCCCTGCTGGGTGAGGTGGGCGAAGACGCCGAGGACCATCTGCGCGGACAGGCCGAACAGGTTGAGCATGAGCCAGATGGCGGTCTGGCGGCGGGCGCGCCTGGTGATGGCGAACAGGCCGCGGCCGTTGACCGGCATGGTCAGGCGGATGCCGCCCATGAGCACGTTGGTGACGACGGAGAAGACGATGCCGACGAGCAGCAGCATCGAGACGGCCGACATGACGAGCCGCAGACCCGGCAGGACGAACACGTAGAAGCCGTTGTCGATGCCGAACTGCGGATCCTTCACGCCGAAGCTCTGGGCGTGGAACAGGAGGAGCACGTCGGCCCAGTTCGCGTTGAACTGCGCGCCGAAGACCGCGCCGACCACGGCGGAGACGGCCACGGCGATGCGCCGTGCAGTCTTCGAACTGACCGTGCGGCCGACCTCCACCACGTCGCCGTCGACGCGCACGCGCGAACCGTCGGCGGCATCGGGGCGGGCGCGGATGGCCAGCCATGCGGATACGAAGCCGACGACGGCCATGAGCAGCGCGTACGCGACCCACAGCCCCACCTTCACGCCCAGCTGCGTCCAGACGACGGACTGGAATCCAAGCTGGCCGTACCACATGAGGTCGGTGAGGAACTGCGTGAGGCCCACGAACAGGCCGGCGAGGATGGCGAGCGCCGCCACCACGCCGATGAGGATCTTCGTGCCGCGTCCCGGCGCGCCGGGGCGGAAGCCCGGTCCGCTTGGACGGGAGCCTTTGCGCGTGATGCGGGGGAAGTACGGGTTCCCGGCGCGTCCGTTCGTGCCGGAACGGGAGCCGGAACGGGAGGCGTCGTCGTCCTCCACGTCGATGACGATGTCGTCGTCCGGGCCTTCATCGTCGCGGCGGGCGCCGCGCGGGCCGCGGGGGTTGGATCCGGGGTCGAACATGCCGAGGAAATCTGAGAATGACATGATTCCACCCTACAGACAACCCGGGAATGCCCTCGGACGCGTTCGCCCGCGGCCGAGCGGCGGAATCGGACGGAGACGGACGGAACCGGCTACCGGTACAGCCCGTGCTTGCCGATGTACTGGACCACGCCGTCGGGCACGAGATACCAGACCGGTTCGTCGTGGCGTGCGCGGCGGCGGACGTCGGTGGAGCTGATCGCCAACGCGGGGATCTCGAGCGTGTCCACCTTGCCTTCGGGGAGCCTGACCCCTTCGGGCGAGGAGTAGCCGGGGCGTGTGACGGCCACGAAGTGCGCGAGCTCCCACATGAGGTCCGCGTCCTTCCATTGCATGATCTCCGCGACGGCGTCGGCGCCGGTGATGAAGAACAGTTCGGCGTCCGGATGCTGGGCGCGGATGTCGCGCAGCGTGTCGATGGTGTAGGTCACGCCGGGACGGTCGATGTCGACGCGGCTCACGGTGAACTTCGGGTTGGACGCGGTGGCGATGACCGTCATGAGGTAGCGGTCCTCGGCGTTGGTGACGTGCTTGTCGAGCTTGAACACGGGCCGGCCCGTGGGGACGAAGATCACCTCGTCGAGGTCGTACACCCATGCCACTTCGGAGGCAGCGACCAGGTGGCCGTTGTGGATGGGGTCGAACGTGCCGCCCATGATGCCGATGCGCGGGGTGGCGTGGAGGTTGCCCCGCGCGGAGCGGCGCACCGCCGAACGTGCGCCTTCGGAGGGGGCCGACGCGCCCGCTCCCCCGGCGCCGGGCACGCCCACGTTGGCCGCGTTGGCGCCGGCGAGCACCGAGTCGGCGGACAGGTCGGACATACGGCGTTCGTCGGCGTTCACGCGCGATCACCCGCCGTCGGCTTCGTGTCCGGGCGTTCCGAGGCCGCGACGGCGTCGTCGGGACGCTCACCGCGGGCGGCCTGCCCGTCCTCCTGTTCGGTCTCCCGTTCGATCTGCGCGGCCGTCGGATCGTCGTCCTTCGGGTCGATCTTGCCCATGTCCTCGTCCCATTCGTCCTGCACCACGCGGCGGATCTCGGCGAACGTGGGCAGCGGGAAGTCCGGCTGGTACATGCGGCGCACCTCGGCCACGCGCTCGGTGACGCGGATGAGCGTGTCGGTCATGCCGTCCACGTCGCCTTCGCGTTCGAGCGTGGAGAAGCGGCGGATGTAGTCCTCCATGAGCTCCATGTGGTAGCGCACGGACTTGAGCTGCGTCTCGTCCAGATCCACCACGTCGGGCGCGTCCTCCTCGGGCCAGCCGATGAGCACGGCGTCCGCGTATTCGAGGGATGCGCGCTGGGATGCGGAGGCGATGCCGTCCTCGATCTGCACGAGAAACACGTAACGCACGATGCTCAGGCGCTCGGCGGCGATCTTGAGTCCGCAGCGCGGATCGTCGAGGTCGAGGTCGGTGCGCAGCTCGGTGATGGGCACGCTCATGCCGTCGTCCGGGGCGGGGACGTCGGTCTGCGGACCCTGCACGCCGTCCGAGGTCGCGTCGGTCGTATCCGTCACACCCGTCATGTTCTCGTTCATGTCCGTCCCTTCGTCCGTTCCTTCGCTCATGCGCGCACCTGTCCCATGCCGTAGCCGATCCATTTCGTGGTGGTCATCTCCCGCAGTCCCATGGGGCCGCGTGCATGCATCTTCTGCGTGGAGATGCCGAGTTCGGCGCCGAAGCCGAAGACGCCTCCGTCGGTGAAACGCGTGGACGCGTTGACCATGACCACGGCGGAGTCGATGCGGGAGGTGAACTCCTCGATGGCCGTGTAGTCCTCGGAGACGATGGATTCGGTGTGTCCGGTGGAGTGTTCGTTGATGTGGTCGATGGCCTCGTCGAGCGAGTCGACGACCTTGACGCCGATCTCGAGCGCCAGGTATTCGGTGTCCCAGTCCTCGTCCCTGGCGATGCAGAGCAGCCCCTCAGGTTGCGCATCGGTGCGGACCTGTTCGGGGAACGCCTTCCCGAGGGTCTCGTACGCGCGGATGTCGGCGTGGATGACCACGCCGTGCGCGAACAGCGCGGCGGCGGCCTTCGGCAGGAATTCGTCGGCGACGTCGGCGTGCACGATGAGCTTCTCGGCGGCGTTGCACACGCCGACCCGCTGCGTCTTGGCGTTGATGAGGATGGGCAGGGCCTTGTCCTGATCGGCGGAGGCGTCCACGTAGATGTGCACGTTGCCGGCTCCGGTCTCGATGACCGGGACCTTCGAGTTCTCGACGACCGCCTGGATGAGTCCCCTGCCACCTCGCGGCACGAGCAGGTCGATGTAGCCGCGCGCCTCCATCATCGCGGTGGCGCCTTCACGGCCGAATTCGTCGACGGAGGCGACCAGCCCCGGCCTGAAGCCACGCTCCTCCAGCACGTCGCCGATGACGGCGAGCGTGGCCGCGTTGGTGCGTTCGGCGGCGTGGCCGCCGCGCAGGATGGCGGCGTTGCCGGATTTGATGCACAGGGAGGCGACGTCGACGGTGACGTTCGGCCGGGCCTCGTAGATCATGCCGATGACGCCGATCGGCACGCGCGTCTGGTTGAGGCGCAGGCCGTTGGGCAGGGTGTAGCCGCGTACGATCTCGCCGACCGGGTCGGGCAGGGTGGCGACGTGCCGCACGCCTTCGGCGGCGGCCTTGACACGCGGCTCGTCGAAGCGGAGGCGGTCGAGCTTGCCTTCGTCCATGCCCGCCTCGCGCGATGCGGCCATGTCGAGGGCGTTGGCGGCGGCGATCTCCCCGGCGCGCGCGTCGAGCGCGTCGGCGATGGCGTTCAGCAGCGCGTTCTTGGCGTCGGCGTGCGTCCGCGCCAGCTTCTTCTGGGCCCTGGCGGCATGCAGGGCACGCATGCACACCTGGTTGTGCACCTTCAACGACACCGATGTCACCATGGATTCCTCCTGTTCGTCATAGACCCCAACTGTAGCGTACATCGAGGCCAGATACATGTACCGGAATACGGAAGCAGGCTCCCCTAGGAGGGGAGCCTGCTGGATGCGCCGGCGCGATCCGCGCCTGGCCGTGGGCGGCTCGGCCGATCAGTGGATCTGGTCGAGGTCCGGGTAGAGCGGGAAGTCCTCGGCGAGCTTGTCGACGCGCGCCTTGAGCGCCTCGACGTCGGCGGACGGGCCGGCGGCGAGCGCGGTGCCGATG
Source organism: Bifidobacterium sp. CP2 (assembly GCF_018555635.1). NCBI lineage: Bacteria > Bacillati > Actinomycetota > Actinomycetes > Bifidobacteriales > Bifidobacteriaceae > Bifidobacterium > Bifidobacterium sp. CP2. The sequence goes on from NZ_JAFEJX010000015.1 coordinate 23,950, forward strand.
ATGTCGGCTACCTCCTCGTATTCCTTCGGTCCGAAGCCGCGGGTGGCGAGCGCGCTGGCGCCGATGCGCAGGCCGGAGGCCACGGAGGCGGGGCGCGGGTCGAACGGGACGGTGTTGCGGTTGATGGTGATGCCGCACTGGGCGAGCAGGTCCTCGCCCTGCTTGCCGTCCATCTCGCTGTTGCGCAGGTCGACCATCACCAGGTGCACGTCGGTGCCGCCGGTGAGGACGGAGATGCCGTTGGCCTTGACGTCATCGGCGAGCAGGCGCTCGGCGATGATCTTCGCACCTTCGAGGGTGCGCTCCATGCGGTTCCTGAACTCCGGGGAGCCGGCCACCTTGAAGCTGACGGCCTTGCCGGCGATGACGTGCATGAGCGGGCCGCCCTGCTGGCCGGGGAACACGGAGGAGTTGAGCTTCTTGGCGTACTCCTGCTTGGCGAGGATGAAGCCGGAACGCGGGCCGCCGAGCGTCTTGTGGGCGGTGGAGGAGACGACGTCCGCGTACGGCACGGGGCTCGGGTGCAGGCCGGCGGCGACGAGGCCGGCGAAGTGGGCCATGTCCACCCAGAACTTGGCGCCGACCTCGTCGGCGATCTCCTTGATGGCCTTGAAGTCCTCGATTCGCGGATAGGCGGACCAGCCGCCGATGATCATGGCCGGGTGGGTCTCGAGGGCGCGCTGGCGGATGATCTCCGGGTCGATGCGGAAGGTCTCCGGGTTCACGCCGTAGGCTTCGGCGTGGTAGAACCTGCCGGAGAAGTTGATCTTCATGCCGTGGGTGAGGTGGCCGCCGTGGTCGAGGGCGAGGCCGAGGACGGTGTCGCCGGGCTTGACGAGCGCCTGGTAGACGGCGGCGTTGGCCTGGGCGCCGGAGTGCGGCTGGACGTTGACGTATTCGGCGCCGAACAGCTTCTTGGCGCGTTCGCGGGCGATGGTCTCGATCTGGTCGACGTACTCGCAGCCGCCGTAGTATCGGCGTCCCGGGTAGCCTTCCGCGTACTTGTTGGTGAGCACGGAGCCCTGGCACTGCAGCACGGCGCGCGGCACGAAGTTCTCGGATGCGATCATCTCCAGGCCGCTCTGCTGGCGGCGCAGTTCGGAGTCGAGCAGCTCGGCGATCTCGGGATCGGCGGCGCTGATGGGCGCGTTGAACGCGTCGGTTGCTTTCTGTGCGAGGGGTGAAGCGGTCATTCGTGCTCCTTAGACGGTGTGGGTAACGACTGGTTTGCCGTTCGGGCGCCGAGTGTACGGGGCGTTTGTGGCGAACCTGTTTCCGCCGTATGACGAATCTCACCCATTGGACGCCGCCCCACACCCGCCCTTTCCATCTGCCCTATGCGCATGGTGCGGCAAAACCCTCATGGTGCGGTGTCCCGGAACGGCACGATTCCGCCGTTGTGTTGATTATGTGTGACCGCACCATGGGAGAAGCGCCGCACGTTGGGAGGGTCGCCGGTAGACTGGTGAGTGGTTTATCATCCCCGTTTCGCATATTAAGGAATCCGCCGTGGCCACCACATTCCATTCCACCCGTTCCACCACCGACGCGCTGACCGCCAAGCAGGCGATCCGCAAGGGCATCGCCGACGACGGCGGCCTGTTCGTCACGGACGATCTGGGCAAGACCAAGGTGGATGTCGCCTCCCTGCCGGGCAAGTCCTATCAGGAGATCGCGGCCGAGGTACTGGGCGCCCTGCTGCCCGACTTCAGCGCGGACGAGCTCAAGGCGTGCATCGACGCCGCCTACGGCGACCAGTGGTCGGACCCGCGCATCACGCCGCTCAAGCCGCTCGGCGACGACTACATCCTCGAACTGTTCAACGGCCCGACCTCCGCGTTCAAGGACGTGGCCCTGCAGATCCTGCCGCGCTTCATGGCGCGCACCACGCCGGCCGGCGGCGACACGGACGAGAAGATCATGATCCTCACCGCCACCTCCGGCGACACGGGCAAGGCGGCGCTGGCCGGCTTCGCCGACGCGCCGGGCACCGCGATCACCGTCTTCTACCCGGAGGGCAAGGTGAGCCAGGTGCAGGAGCTGCAGATGACCACGCAGACCGGCTCGAACGTGAACGTGGCCGCCGTGGAGGGCAACTTCGACGACGCGCAGTCGGCCGTCAAGCGCATCTTCGGCGACAAGGAGCTCGCCGGGCGTCTCGCCAAGGACGCGCACGTGGTGCTCTCCTCGGCGAACTCCATCAACGTGGGCCGTCTCGTGCCGCAGGTCGTCTACTACTTCTCCGCGTACGCGCAGCTGCTCGCCGATCAGGTCATCAACGTGGGCGACGAAGTCGAGTTCGTGGTCCCGACCGGCAACTTCGGCGACATCCTCGCCGGCTACTACGCCAAGCTGCTCGGCTTGCCGGTCAAGCACCTCGTGGTCGCCTCCGACAAGAACAACGTGCTGTTCGACTTCCTGACGACCGGCACGTACAACCGCCAGCGCCCGTTCTTCCAGACGATCAGCCCCTCTATGGACATCCTCATCTCATCGAACCTCGAGCGCATGCTCTATTACCTGTCCGACGGCGACACGCGCCTCATCTCGATGCTCATGAACGACCTCAGGAACTGGGGCACGTATGAGATCCCGGAAACGCTGCTCGCCAAGATCCGCAAGTTCTTCGGCTGCGGCTGGGCCGACGAGGACCAGGTGCGCGCGATGATCGCCGACTGCTGGGAGAAGAACCGCTACGTCATCGACCCGCACACCGCGTGCGCGTACTTCGTGGCGCAGCAGATGCCGCGCGATCCGCTCACCCCGCGCGTGATCCTCTCCACCGCGAGCCCGTACAAGTTCCCGCGTGTGGTGAACGAGTCGCTCGGCTTCGACGCGACCGGCACCGATTTCGAGTGCATGGACGTGCTCGCGAAGGAGACCGGCACGACCGCCCCGGCCGCGCTGCGCGGCCTGGAGACCGCCGACGTGCGCTTCGACACGGTCGTCCCGATCGACGGCATGGAGGCCTTCGTCGAGCAGGCCGCCAAAGCGCTGTAGTCGCGCCCCCTCATATCCCCGAAACCCCCTCGGTCGTCTTCGGTGCGACCGAGGGGGTTTGTTCTACGGCAGGAAGGCCTCGTGCTCCGGGACCGGCAACCACCGGCAACCCATGTGAATTGCCGGTGAACACGGCCATGTCGCCGATTCCGCCGGTTTTAGAATGAGCCGTGAAGGGAGCCAACATGACAGACAACGCCGTTACCTTGCGCAAGACCGAACCATCCGATTACCCGCTGCTCGAACAATGGTGGAACGACCACGCCATCGCCGACGGATGCCGCGCCGGCACCGATGCCGTGCCCGCCGCCACCGTGGACGAGCAGTTCCACGCCTGGAGCGACACCGACGACGATCACCGCTTCGGCCGCACCATCCTCGACCCGGCAGGCAACCCGATCGGGCACATCGCCGCATGGGGCTGCGAGGACCCGGACCGCGACCCCGTGATGGGCATCCTCGTCGGCCCGTATTTCCAGGGCCGCGGCTACGGCAGCCAGGCGATGAAGCTCGGCATCCGTCTCGCCGCCGAACAACTGCACGCGAAGACCATCACCGTCAAGGTGTGGTCGTTCAACCTGCGCGCCCGCCATATGTTCGAATCACTCGGCTTCATCGAAGTCGACCGCGAGGCCGACGCCGTGGAACGCAACGACCGCTGGTACGACGAGGTGATCTACAAGGCGCCGATCAAGCGGCTCACGGACCGCATCGCCGCCGAAATCGTCGAACGTGAGGAGGGCGAGGAGCTGGAGCGCCGCCGCTACGCGGCCGAGCGTCCGTCCGACCTGCTGCCGGTGCGCTGAGCCCCGCGTCGCATCCGGACCGGGGCCGCGTCCTACAAGTCGCGCGGGGCGTCGTGGAAGTCGAAGAGGACGCCGTCGGCCTCGTCGCAGATCGTGGACCAGTCGGCGTCGGACGAGTCATCGTGCATGGCCCACACGCGCATGCCGACGGACCTGGCGGAACGGATGGCGACGAGCAGGTCCTCGAACACCGTGCAGTCGCGTGGTTCCACCCCGAGCCGCGCGGCGGCGAGCAGGAACACGTCCGGCCTGTCCTTGCCCACGTCGTTCGCATCGTCGACGGAGACGATCTCGTCGAACAGCCCGAGCATGCCGACATGCTCCAACGCAGGTTCCCTCAGACGCGGCGGCAGGGAGGTCGCCACCCCGAGCCTGACGCCACGGGCCCTCAGGTCCTTCAGATAATCGAGCGCGCCGGGCTTGGCCTCGACGGTGGTGGCGTAGGCGACGCGCGCCATGTCGTCCCACTCGTCCATCAGCGCCTCGGGCGTGTCCGGAAGGCCGAACCGCGCGATCGTGTATTCGGCTATCTGCCGGAACTGCATCGGCGCGACCATGGTCATGTAGTCGTCGGGCACGGCGATCCCTCGCTTGGCGAGGAAGTCGATGTCGACCTGGTCCCACACGCCCATCGAATCGAGGAGCGTGCCGTCGAGGTCGAAGATGGCGGCCTTGCGGCGGGAAACGTCAGCGGTCATAGGCGGGAGTCCTCCAGCAGTTCGCGGGCGTGGTCGAGCGAGGCTTCGGATTCGGAGCCGGAGAGCATGCGCGCCACCTCGTGGACGCGCGCGTCGTCCCGCACCTCGTTCACGGTGGTGACGACGCCGAGATCGTCGTCGTCCGCGTCCGGCGGCTCCTTGGTGACGACGAACTGCGCGTCCGCCCAGCTCGCCACCTGCGCGAGATGCGTGACGACGATGACCTGCGAGCTGCGGGCGAGCCGTGCGAGCCGCCTGCCGAGTTCGACGGCGGCTTTGCCGCCGACGCCCGCGTCGACCTCGTCGAAGATGAACGTCATGCCGGCGGAGGCCGCCGACGCCGCCTCGTCGTCGTCCCCGCCCGGCGCCGTATGCATGTCCGCGGCGGACAGTTCGAGGGCGAGCATGAGACGACTCAGTTCGCCGCCGGACGCGCTTTTGCCCATCGGCAGCTGCGGCGACCCCTCGTAGGGGGTGAACAGGAACGCGATGTCGTCGCCGCCGTTCGCGTCGAGCGCGTCGTCGCCGGACCGCGGCGTGACTCGGATCTCGAGGGACGCGCCGTCCATGGCGAGCGAGGAGAGCTCCTCGGTGACGCGCGCGGCGAGCCGTGCGGCGGCCGCGGCGCGCGCCGCGGACAACGCGTCGGCGGCCTGCGCGGCGGCCTCGTGCAGGCGGCCCCGTTCGGATTCCAGTTCAGCGAGCTTCTCCGGCGAGGCGTCCAGGTCCTCGATGTCGAACGCGGCCTTGTCGCGCCAGGCGATCACGTCCTCCACGGACGGTCCCCACCGTCGGGTGAGCTCGTCGAGGTCGTGGATGCGCGCGTTGAGCGTGTCCAGGTCCGTCTCCCCCATGTCCTCGCCGAGATGGCCGGACAGGGTGAAGACGATGTCGGCGAGGTCCGTGTTCACGGAGTCGAGACGGTCGGCGAGTTCGCCGAATTCGCCGCCGGAGACGTGGATGCCGCGCAGCGCCTGCGCGGCCTGGGTGATGAGGTCGGAGGCCCCCGGCGTCTCGATGTCGCCGATGTCCAGTTGGGAGGCGTCGAGCGCGCCGATTGCGCGGGACACGCCTTCGGCGATGTCGGCCGCGTTCTCGATGCGCTCGCGTTTCGCCTTGAGCTCCTCCAGTTCGCCCGGATGCGGGTCGACCGCGTTGATGCGGTCCACCGATTCGCGCAGGTAGTCGGCCTGCGCGCGTGCGGACGATTCCTGCGAGCGCAGGCGTTCCAGCCGCGCGTCCATGTCGGCCAGCGCACGCCATGCGGCGTGGTAGGCGGCCAGTTCGCGGTCGTCGCCGGCGGCGTGGTCGAGGAAGTCGCGTTGGCGGGCGGCGGAGGCGATCCTGAGCTGTTCGGCCTGGCCGTGGATGGTGACGAGTTCGCCGGCCACGGCGGCGAGCACGGACCGCGGCACGGTCCTGCCGCCCAGCACGGCGCGGGAGCGTCCGGTGGCGCGTACGGTGCGGGCGAGGAACAGTTCGCCGTCCTCCGGTTCGACGCCGGCGCGGCGGGCGATGGCGAGCGCGCCGCCGGCGAGCGCCTCGTCGGCGTCGTCGCCTTCGGCTTCGGCGGGCTCGTCCGCGCCGTCCTCGTCGTCGACGGCGAAGATGCCCTGCGCCCAGGCTTCGGATGCGCCCACGGACACGCGCTTGGCGTTGGCGGGGCCGCCGGAGATGAGCGACAGCGCGCTCAGCAGCATGGATTTGCCGGCGCCGGTCTCGCCGGTGATGGCGGTCATGCCGGGCGCGGGCGTGATGACGGCGGAGCGGATGGGACCGAGGTCGCGCAGGGAGAGTTCCTCGAGCATCAGCGGGCCTCCATGTCCGCGGGTGAGGCACCGTCGGCGGAGGCCGCATCCCCGCCGTGCCCGTGGTAGTCGGCGTGGTCGGCGTAGGCGGAGCGGAAGTCGGCGCCGTCGCGCTGCGCACGGTTCGGGCCGCCGTGCGCGGCCTGCTCGCGCCATCCGACGACCGGCAGGTCGAACTTGGTGACGAGACGGTCGGTGAAGGGCGCGCCGGACAGGCGTGCGAGGCGCAGCGTGCCGCGCGAGGCGCGCACGTCGACGCGCGTGCCCTTCGGCAGGGCGCGCTGGCGTCGGCCGTCGCAGCAGATCCACCCGCCGGACATGGAGTCGTCGAGGATGGTGATGGTGAACGTGGAGTCGGCGCCGATGACCAGCGGACGGGCGAACAGGGCGTGCGCGGCGAGCGGCACCAGCTGGAGGGCCTTGACGTTCGGCCACATGATGGGGCCGCCGGCGGAGAACGCGTACGCGGTGGAGCCGGTGGGCGTGGACACGATGACGCCGTCCGCGCCGAACGAGCTCATCTCCACGTCGTCCACGCTGATGGACAGTTCGACCATCTTGCCGCGGTCGGCGCGTTCGAGCGTGATGTCGTTGAGCGCCCAGTTCTCGATGGGCCTGTCGGCGCCGGGCAGCCACACGTCCACGTGGGCGATCATGCGCTCGTCGATGGAGTAATCGCGGGTGGCGATACGCCGGATGGCCTCGTCCATCTGGAAGCTCTCGAATTCGGCGAGGAAGCCGACGTGCCCCATGTTCACGCCGAGGATAGGCGTGCGCGTGCAGCGCACGAGTTCGGCGGCGCGCAGGATCGTGCCGTCGCCGCCGAGCACCACCACGATCTCGGTGTCGTCGGACACGACGGGGGGCTGCACGTCGAACGCGGGCGCCTCGAGGTTGTCGATGATCGACACGTCGAACCCGGCGTCGTGCAGACGGCCCACCACATCGGACACCACGGTGCCGCTGCGACGCAACCGGGTATGTGTCACCACCACCGCATGACGAACGCCGGCCATTGCCATCCCCCTTGGTACAAAAGGTCATATACTCGCGACCAATCCTAACCGAACCGAACGAACTCGTCAGGCGCCGGACGGACGTTTGACCGCCAATGGGCCTACAATGTCGAGGTAAGGAAATCGTAAAGACGCGACGCGTCCCGTCACCGTACGGACGCGTCGCGCACGGGGCCACGGCCCGGACGGCGGAGAGGAGACCATGTCGAACCTCGTCTTTGACGAATCGTCCTCCAACCGCGAAACCTCCCGGGGACTGGCCTGGTGGTTCTCCGGCAACACGTTCGCACAGGCGGCGTCCGAGGACACACGGCCGCGCAAGCGCACGTTCCTGCAGCATCTCATCTCCCATCCGGGACGGCTCACCATCATCTACTTCATGGCGCTCGTGGTCATCGCCACCGGCATGCTGCTGCTGCCCCCGTCCACGCCGAAGGGCGAGACCACCACATTCTCCACGGCCCTCTTCACCGCCGTGTCCGCGCTGTCCACGTGCGGCATCTCCATCGTGAACTCAACCACGCACTGGACGCTGTTCGGCCAGGCGGTGCTGCTCGTCTCCGTGCAGATGGGCGGTCTGGGCGTCATGACGTTCGCCTCGCTCATCACCCTGGCCATCAACCATCATCTCAAGGCCACGCAGCGGCTGCTCACGGCCAGCGAACTGGGCACGTCGAAGCTCAACGAGATCAAGGGCGTGCTCACCGTGGTCATCGCCACCACCCTGCTCATCGAGTCCGTCACCTTCGTGGCCCTCTCCCCCGGTCTGATGAAGGTCAACGGGGGCGATTGGGAGAAGAGCCTGTGGGAGGCGCTGTTCTTCGCGGTGATGTCGTACAACAACGCCGGGTTCACGCCGGACGGCGCCGGACTGCACGTCAACAGCTGGGCGGTGGGCATGCCGATCATGCTGTCCGCGTTCTGCGGCACGCTCGGCTTCCCCGTGCTGCTCAACCTCATGCGCTGCGCGAAAGGCCACGTGCCGCCGCGCCGGTGGAGCCTGCACACGAAGATCGCCCTGTCGATGACGTTCATCATCGTGGCGGTCTCGCTCGCATGGTTCCTGCTCGTGGAGTGGGACAACCCGTTCCTGTTCAAGGACGCGGACCTGGATTCGCGTCTGAGGCACGCGGTGGTGGCCGCGGTGATGCCGCGCAGCTCCGGCTTCGACCTGTCGTGGGTGCCGCAGGTGAGCGAGCCGACGAAGGTGTTCATGAGCTTCATCATGTTCGTCGGCGGCGGCAGCACGTCCACGGCCGGCGGCATCCGCGTCACCACGTTCGCGGTGATTCTGCTGATCTGCCGGGCCTCGTTCACCGGGCACAAGGACATCAACGTGTTCCGTCGCCGCCTGCACACCGATGTGGCGATGACGGCCGTGAGCATCACCACCACCTGTCTGATGCTGGTGCTCGCCTCCTCGGTGGCGCTGATGCTGGTCTCCGGCTCCACGCTGACGAACGCCCTGTTCGACTCCTGTTCGGCGTTCGGTCTGGGCGGGTACACGGTGGGCGTGGCCCGCGAGGACAATCCGGCCGCGCTGGCGGTGCTCGCCATCACCATGGTGGTGGGCAGGCTGGGTCCGATGACCATCGCGTATTCGATCAGCCGTCCGCGCTCGCCGGAGGCGGTGCGCTACCCCGAGGAGACGGTGGTGGTGGGCTGATCTCCCGACCGATTCCCCGCTGATTCCCGACCGGATCGCAATCGATCCACTCAATGATTCCCAACCTCGAAGGAGCATGGTGATATGGCCGTCAAACCGAGCAAACGCAAGGGCCGCAGCGTCCTGGTGGTGGGCCTGGGCCGTTTCGGCAGTTCCGTGGCGTCCACGCTGAACGCGCTGGGCCAGGACGTGCTGGCCGTGGACAAGGATCCTGAGCTGGTGGCCCGCTGGTCGGCGCATCTGCCGGTGGTCCAGGCGGACATGACCGACGTGCTCGCCATCGAGCAGATCGACGCCTCCCAGTTCGACACGGCCGTGGTGGCCATCGGCGACAGCGTCGAGGCTTCGGTCATCACCACGGGCAACCTGCTGGACGCCGGCATCACGGACCTGTGGGCGAAATCGGTGTCCGTGCAGCACGCGCGCATCCTGCAGCGCATCGGCGCGCGGCACGTCATCAACGCGGAGACGGACGCCGGCCGTCGCGTGGGGCATCTGGTGTCCGGCAACTACCTGGACTACATCGAGATCGAGGGACCGCACACCGTGGTGAAGGTGCATACGCCCTCGCATATGGCCGGCAAGACCATCGCCGAGGCGCAGGTGCATGACCGCTACGGCATCGTGGTGGTGGGCGTGAAGTCGCCGGGCAAGGAGTTCCAGTACGGGGAGAACGGAGCTCATCATGCGCCGCAACGACGAGCTCATCCTCGCCGGCAAGCAGAGCCAGATCGACCAGTTCCTCGGCGCCTGACGCGCCCCTGACGTGCCGCGATACGCGCGCTCCCGCGGACGCGGCGCGTCATGCGGGCTCACGCCCGCGCGTACAGGAGCCATTCGGCGTTGCCGTGCGTGCCTTCGATGGGGCTGGGCGCGGTGGCGACGACGTCGAGGCCATGTTCGCGCGCGCATGCGGTGACATGGTCGAGCGCCCATGCGCGTTTGTCCGGGTCGGTGACGATGCCGCCTTCGCCCAATCCCTCGCGGCCCACCTCGAACTGCGGTTTGACGAGGAGGACGATGTGCGCGCCGGGCGCGGCGATGGCCGCGATGACGGGGATCACGTAGGTCAGGGAGATGAACGACACGTCGGAGACGATCATCCGGGGCCGCCATGGCAGATCCGCGGGCGTGACCTCGCGGACGTTGACGCCGCTCATCTCGATGACGCGCGGGTCGGCGGCGATGCGCGGCGCGAGCTGTCCATGGCCCACGTCGAGCGCGATGACGTGCGCGGCGCCGCGCCGCAGCAGCACTTCGGTGAACCCGCCGGTGGAGGCGCCGATGTCGAGGCAGTCCATGCCGCCCGGTTCGGGCAGGCCCTGCGCGCCGAACCGTTCGAACGCGCCGACGAGCTTGTAGGCGCCCCGGGAGACGTAGTCGTCACCCTTGTCGACGACGATGCGCGTGCGCGCCATGCCGGTGACGGCGTACGCGGGTTTGGTGACGACCGTGCCGTTGACGGTGACCTTGCCGTCCTTGATGAGTTTGCGCGCCTTGGTGCGCGAGTCGACCACTCCCCCGGCCACGAGCCACAGGTCGAGCCTGTCGGGCATGTCCAGGGGTTCGTCGGCGCCGTCGGGGCCGACGCCGAGGTCGTTGGTGTCGTTCATGTCGCGCATAGGGGCCTCACTTGCCGATCGAGTCGAGTTCACGCCGCAGTGCGTCCAGCACGTTCTGGAACGTGTCGATGCGGCGCCCGTCGTCCATGGCGTCGATGTCCTTGAGCGCGGGGAACCGCTCGTCGAGCGGTTCCCTCGCGTCGTCGGATGTCGCGGGAGGCGTCACGGAATCCGTCACAGGGCGAACTCCGGCAGGGTGGCGCCGTCCATGTCCGTACCGGCGTCCGCGGCCTGCCATGCGGCGCACACGGCGGCGCGCAGCGCGTCGACGGACGTGGCATCGTCCACGGCGAGCGTGCGTGTGGCCGCGTCGAACGTGGCGTGACGGCCGGCGCACTCCCATCGGCCGTCGCCCAGATCATGCGGTTCGGGCATGGTCTCGCCGAACGCGCGCAGGTCGGGCGCGATGTAGGTGGGGCGCAGGTGGGCGGGCGCGAGCATGAGCTCGCGCGGGTTGGTCACGCCGGTGAGCACGGCGAGGGAGTCGTAGCCGCCGCGGTTGCCGGCTTCGATGTCCGTGTCGAGACGGTCGCCCACGGCGAGCGAACGCTCCTTGGGGACGAGCGCCTGGCCGCCGGTGGCGTTGAGTTCGCGCGCCTCGTCGTACATGTACGATTCGGGTTTGCCGGCGGAGGCGACGGGTTCGACACCGGTGGCGGCGATGACCGCGCGGATCATGGAGCCGCAGCCGGGCGCGATGCCGAGCTCGCGCGGGATGGTGAGGTCGCGGTTGGTCACGAAGTAGGTGGCTCCGGCCTCCACGGCGAACGCCGCGTTGGCCATCATCTGCCAGGTCATCTCCGGGTACCAGCCCTGGATGACGGCCTGCGGCCGGTCCTGCGGGTCGTCGGTGATGACGAGGCCGGCGCGCGTGACCTCCTCGCGCAGATGCTCCGCGCCGATGACGAGCACGGTGGATCCGGCGGGCAGGGCCTTGGCGACCATGCGGGCGGCCACCACCGAGGAGGTGATGACCTGCCAGGGTTCCACGTCGAGGCCGAAGCCCTTGAGCTGGTCGGCAACGACGTGCTGGAACCGCGACGAGTTGTTCGTCGTGTATTCGATGGTCATGCCGGCCCGTTCGGCGGCCCTGATGGAGTCGGCGGCGTATTCCACCGGGTTCTTGCCCCGGTAGACGACGCCGTCCAGGTCCAGCAGGGCCAGCTGGTAGGCTTCGGCGATCGGCTTGGCGGTGCCTTTGAGGAACTGCGTCATGGCCGTGTTCACGCCTCGGACGGGGCTTCGGTCTCGGTCTCGGCGGGCTCCTCGGACTCGTCCGCGGAGGTTTCGCCGGTCTCGCCCTCGGCAGGCTCGTCCTCGGTCTCATCCTCGTCGGAGGTCTCGCCTTCGGTCTCCGCCTCTTCGGATTCAGGCTCCGTCTCGGCCGGGGCGGACTCCTCCTCGGCCTTCTCCTCGACGGCTTCGGTCTCCTCCGACTCGGGCTCCTCGGTGGATTCGGCGCCGTCCTCGGCCTCCTCGGCCGGAGCCTGGGTCTCGTCCTCGTCGGCGGTCTCGCCCTCGGCGGGTTCGCCGGAGGTCTCACCCTCCTTGACCTCGCCGTCGTCCTCGGCCTCCTCGGTCTCGTCCTCGGGCGCGTACTGGGCGTCGTCCTCGGTGATACCGAGCTGTTCGAGCACTTCCGGATCCTCGAGGCCCTCGAGGTCGTGGTCGATGACCACGTCGTCGCTCTCCTCATCCTCGTCGAAGTCGGCGTACTGGTTCTCCAGCTTCTCGATGACCTGATCCAGATCGATGGCCTCGTCGTTGCGTCCGGCCTCCTCGAGGAACAGCTGCTCGGCCTGCAGGGCGCGCATGCGGTACGGACCGGTCAGGCCCTTGGAACGGCCCAGCGTGTGCACGATCTCGATGGCCTTGTCCCACAGCTCCAGGTCGGCGAGGGCGCCGGCGTAGACGAGGAACATCTCGGCCTTGGATTCGCCCTTGAGGTACTTGGCGTCGTCGGAGACGGCGATCTCGATGGCCTTCTTCGGGCTGCCGAGACCACGCTCGCAGTCGGCGATGAACGGCAGGTAGTCAAGGAAGCCGTTCATGCGGTAGGCGGTGCGGAACTCGCGCAGCGCCTGCTTGTAGTCGCCCATGCGGTAGCAGATGAACGCGAGCGTCTCACGCGCGAAGTCGATGCGGGAGGCCTGCTTGGCGGCCCACTTGGCGTGTTCGAGCGCGGCCTTCGGATCGTCCTCGATGAGCGTGTAGGCGGCGAGGATGTGCAGACCGATGTTCTCGGAGTGCTCCTTGGACAGGCCGCGCAGACGCTCCTTCTCGTCCTTGGACAGCATCGAATATTCAAGGCCCTTGGGCATCTTCGGCTCGCCGGGGCGGCGGTCGGTGTACGGGTTCTGCGAAGGGAAGCTCATCGTGCCGTCGGAGTTGCGGCGCGGCTTCCTCATGTACTCGCTGCGCTTCTGGTCGCGGTATTCGCGCTTCTCCTCGTCGGTGAACCGGCGACGCTCCTCGCGAGGCTCGTCGTTGTGGAACTTGCGTTCGCGATGGTCGTCGCGCTGGTAGCGCGGGTTGCCGCCGCGACGCTCGCCGTCCTTGTGGAAGTCGCGACGATCGTCCTTGTGGAAGTCCTTGCGGAAGCCACCCTCGCGACGCTCGCCGTCGCCGTCACGACGGAAATCACGGTCGCCGTCACGATGGAAGTCCTTGCGGAAACCACCCTTGCCGCCGCGGCGGTCGTCACGACGGAAGCCGCCGTTGCCGCGACGATCGCCGTCGCGACGGAAATCACGGTCGCCATCCTTGTGGAAGTCCTTGCGGAAACCGCCCTCGCGACGCTCGCCGTCGCCCTCACGACGGAAATCACGGTCGCCGTCGCGATGGAAGTCCTTGCGGAAGCCGCCGCGCTCGCCGTCCTTGCGGAACCCGCCCTTGCGGAAGCCACCGGACTTGCCGTAGCCGCGACGCTCGCCGTCGCGATGGAAGTCACGGTCGCCGCCCTGGCGCGGGCCCTTGTGGAAGTCCTTGCGGAAACTGCCCTCGCGACGCTCGCCGTCGCCGTCACGACGGAAATCACGGTCGCCGTCGCGATGGAAGTCCTTGCGGAACCCGTCCTTGTGGAAGTCCTTGCGGTAGCCGCCCTCGCGACGCTCGCCGCGCTCGCCGTCCTTATGGAAGCCGCCGCGGGAACCGCCGAACGACTTGCCGCCGTTGCCGCGCGGCTTGAAGCCCTTGCCGCCGCGGTTGCCCGGACGGCCGGAGCCGTGGCCGTAACCGCCCTTGCGTCCGCCGAACGACTTGCCGGAACGCTCGTTGCCTTCTGCCATGTGTCTTTGCCTTTCCTACTGAGACGTCCGAAAACGTCTTGAAACGTCTACAAAATCAGTGCTTCTCGACGGCGCCGAGCGCCTTCTTGCCGCGACGGATCAGCGCGAACCGGCCGGCGAGGAAATCGCCGTCGCCGAGCACGGCCTCCTCGTCCTCCACACGCGCGTTGTTGAGGTACACGCCGCCGGACTTGACGGCGCGACGCGCCTCGGACGCGGACTTGAACAGTCCGGCGGCCTGCGCGGCGTCGATCACGCGCACGCCCGCCTCGACGGACGGGAACACGTGCTCGCCGTTCTCATCGACGACCTTGAAGCCGTCGAGCACGGATTCGAGCGTGTCCTCGTCGATGGCGTTCAGGTCGCCGCCGCGGCCGAACAGCGCGGCGGAGGCGTCGATCGCGGCCTGCGTGGCGGCCTCGCCGTGCACGAAGCTGGTGACCTCCCAGGCGAGCGCCTTCTGCGCCTCGCGACGGCCCGGATTGGTCTTCGACTCCTCCACCAGACGCTCGATCTCCGCCTTCGGCAGGAACGTGAACGCCTTCAGCAGGCTCTCCATCTCCACGTCCGGACGGTTGATCCAGAACTGGTAGAACTTGTACGGGCTGAGCATGGTCGGGTCAAGCCAGACGGCGTTACCCTCCGACTTGCCGAACTTCTTGCCGGACGCGTCGGTGATGATCGGGCTGGTGAACACGTTGACGTCCACGCCGCGCACCTTGTGGATAAGGTCCAGACCGGAGGTGAGGTTGCCCCACTGGTCGGAGCCGCCGAGCTCCAGCGTGCAGTGGTATTCGTCGTACAGGTGGAGGAAGTCGTTGCCCTGCAGCACCTGGTAGCTGAACTCGGTGAAGGAGATGCCCTCCTCCGAGTTGAGGCGGCGGGCCACGGTGTCCTTGGCGAGCATCGTGCCCAGACGGAAGTTCTTGCCGACGTCGCGCAGGAAGTCGATGACGCTCATCTGCGCGGTCCAGTCGTAGTTGGACACGAAACGCACCGGGTTCGCGCCCTCGGTGACGAGGATGCCGCCGATCTGCTTCTTCAGGCGCTCGGCCCAGCCGGCCACCACGTCCTTCGGGTTGAGGGTGCGCTCGCCGGACTGGCGCGGATCGCCGATGAGGCCGGTGGCGCCGCCGACGAGGGCGATCGGGTGGTGGCCCGCCGCCTGCAGGTGACGCATGTTGATGAGCTGGACGAGGTTGCCGATGTGCAGGGAGGCGGCGGTCGGATCGAAGCCGCAATAATAGCTGATCGGCTCTCCGTTCAACGCCTTCGCGAGTCGATCCCTGTCCGTGGACTGGGAAATCAATCCGCGCCATTCCAGTTCATCGAGCAGGGTGTCGAACCCAGCCTCTTTGAAGTCGATGACGTGAGCCATAACTTGGTCGCTCTCCCTATCGAATTGTGTACTGACGGTGCTCTACTCGGATTTCAAGCGTCTCCCAGTCTCGCAGGACGCGGCGACAGTGAGGCAGGGCGCCATACGGACCATCGCATCGGCCGCCCGCACCGGAGCGCACGGGGCCGGAACGACGGCCGCACGGGGCCGGAACGCGCGGGAACGCATCGGCATGCATCGGACGGCGGCGACGGTCAGCGGCCGTCGCCGCGCCTGCCTTCGAACGCCTCGCGCAGCTGTTCGAGGGCCTCGTTGTTGCGGCTGTCGCGGCTGGTGCGCAGCTTCGGGAACGAGGCGATCATGCGGCGCTGTTGACGGTTGAACACGGAGCCGGCGGTCTGACGGATGCGCGCCATGAATTCGGCGGACATCTCACGGCCGGACTGGAGCGATTCGCCGAACCGTTCGCCGGTGCGACCGGCCACGCCGGCGATGCCGGAGACGGCGTCCCCCACCATGCCGGGCACCTCGCCCGCGTAGGCGGACACGTGGTCCACCGTGCCGGAGACGCCGGACGCCACGCCGGATGCCACACCGGACATGCCGGACGCCACGCCGGAGACGGCGTCGCCGACCTTCTCGCGCATCGCGTCGCCGTATTTCGCGACGGTCTCGCGGAACCGGTCGAGTCTGCCCTCGAGGTCCACGATGCCCGTCACGGTGACGATCGTATCGGCGACGACCGCGACGAACAGCACGAGGGACAACCAATGCACCACGGTCAGGGGGATCATGGCGGTGACGGCCGCCACCTGCGGCTGGACCACATCCACGATGACCACGCCGCCGACGCCGAACACCAGCGCGCCAAGCAGGCAGATGCGGCCGTTGAGGTTGAAGCGGAAGTTCGAATAATCCCACCATCGCGCATGGAACAGCCGTTCCATGGCCCATGAGGTGAAGTATTCGAGTGCGCACGCACCCACGGCGGAAACGACGAACACGGCGAGGGGCCTGCCGTGCAATCCGCCGAGCAGGACGACGGCCAGCACGGCGCCCGAGCCGTAGATCGGGCACAACGGACCGTTGAGGAAGCCACGGTTCACCGGGCGACGCTCCTGCACGGAGACGAGAATCGACTCGTACGTCCAGCCGCAGAAGCTGTAGAACAGGAACCAGAGGAACAGGTAGTCGAGGGCGAGCGGGAACGGCGCGGGACTCATCGCGCGGCCCCCTCCGGCCGTTTCCCCTTGTTGAACCGGTCCAGGGAGAACGTCTCGCGCGTGGCGGACAGCTTGTCCGCGAGCGTGACGAGCCACCCCTCCGCATAGCTGGGCGCGGTGGGCGTCATCGGGAACATGTGGCAGGAGATCGCATCGCGTTCGATGGCGTTGAGGCGGAAGTCCCGCGCCGCGTTGACCAGCGCCGCGTTGCCGTGCGTGAACCCGTGCAGGCGGTGCGCGCCGCCGTCCCAGTCGTGCCAGTCGTAGAGGAAATAGTCGTGCAGCAGGGCGGCGCGGATCAGCGACCTGAGGTCGACGCGCCGCCACAGGTGCATGCGGTCGGCGAGCCACACGGCCAGACACGCCACGCGGATGGAGTGCGCGAACGTGGTCACGTTGCCGTGCTGGTAGTTCATGCGCTCGCTGCGCATGTTCGGATGTGCGAGCACGTCGCGGCCATGCCTGGCGACCAGCTCACGGATCTGCGTACGGGTAAGCAGACGTGACACGGTGTTGTCGTCCTTATCGATTCGTTGCGCGACACCGGATCCGGAATCCCACCGGACGGTCGCGGATATGTCGGGTTTCCGTGACCGATGGTAGGGCACGCGCGTTTCCGAAGGCCACGCCCGCAAGGATGATTCACAAGACGGTTGCGGAAGGACGGTTGCGGAAGGACCGCCGTTCATGGCCGCTGCGGCTCCGGCTCCTGTTCCCCGTCTCGCCGTTCCCGCAGGAATTCGCGGTATGCGCGGAACCCGCCTTCGAGGCTCGCCACGTCGTAGCCGCGCTCGGCGAGGATTTCGGCGACCTCCTCGCTCCACCATCCTTCGGTGCAGTAGACGACGACGGTGCGTTCCTTCGGCACGGTCCTCAGGACCCGGGCCAGCGGGTCGAGCGGCGCGTTGATCGCGCCTTCGATCGGATATGCGGCCACGTCGGCGGGCTCGCGCAGGTCGAGCAGCGTGACGTCGTTTCGGTCGAGCGCGTCGAATTCGGCCGGGGTGATGCGGCGGAACGACGGTTCCGCACCGGTTCCGGAAACGTCGGCCCCGGCAAGTCCTGTGATGTCCAGTGCGATCGGCATGACTGGTTCCCCTTTCGATTGGTCGGGGCTCCGCGGCCGGAGCCCCGCGATGATGCCGGACCTACGCGTCAGAGCGCGCAGGCCGGTTGGATGTAGCGGTCCGGGTCGAGCGCGGTGATGGTCGGGGCGTCGCCGCACACCGGGCAGTCGGGCACACGCTTCGGCAGCGGCACGCGGCGGATGTTCATCGTCAGCGCGTCGACGGTGAGCATGCGCGCGACGAGCGGCTCGCCCACCCCGATGATGAGCTTCAGCGCCTCCGTCGCCTCGAGGCTGCCGATCACGCCGACGACCTCGCCGAGTACGCCGGCCTCGCGGCAGGTGGGTACTTCGCCGGCGGCGGGCATGTCGCGGAAGATGCAGCGGTAACACGGGCCAGCGCCGGGCACGACGGTCATCACCTGCCCGGCGAAGCCGACGACACCCGCGTGGATGAACGGCTTGCCGGCGAGCACGCATGCGTCGTTGATGAGGAATTTGGCGGAGAAGTTGTCGGTCGCGTCGATGACGAGGTCGTAGCGCGCGATGAGGTCCGCGATATCGTCGGCGTCGACCGGCCGGTCGAACGTCTCGACGGTGACGTCCGGGTTGAGCGCGCGGATCGCGGCGGCGGCCGATTCGGCCTTCGGCTCGCCGATTCGTGCGGTGGTGTGGATGATCTGGCGTTGCAGGTTGCTCAGGTCGACCACGTCGCCGTCCGCCAGTCCGATGCGTCCCACGCCCGCGGCGGCCAGATACAGCGCGGCCGGCGACCCCAGTCCGCCCGCGCCGATGATGAGCACCGAGGAGGCGAGCAGACGCCTCTGCCCCGTGACGCCGACGCCGCGCAGGATCAGATGGCGCGAATAGCGTTCGAGCCGTTCGTCGGTGAGCGTCGTGGCCCCCGTGTCCGCGGCCATCAGTGCAGGTACCCCGTGGTCGGGCTGGACGGGACGGCGTGGCCTTCGGTCACCTTGCCGAGTCCGGCGAGGTAGGCGGCGCGGCCGGCGTCGATGGCGTGCTTGAACGCCTCGGCCATGAGCGGGATGTTACCGGCGGAGGCGACGGCCGTGTACGCCATGACCGCGTCGGCGCCCATCTCCATCGCGTCGGCGGCCTGGCTGGGCCGGCCGATGCCCGCGTCGATGATGACCGGCACGTTCGCGTTGGCGATGATGATCGCGATGAAGTCACGCATCCGCAGGCCCATGTTGGAGCCGATGAGCGAGCCGAGCGGCATGACGGCGGCGGCGCCGGCCTCCTCGAGCTGGCGTGCGGCGATCGGGTCCGGGAACATGTACGGCATGACGACGAACCCCTCCTTGGCCAGCATTTCGGTGGCGCGGATGGTTTCGGCGTTGTCCGGCAGAAGATACTTGGTCTCGTGCTCGATCTCCACCTTGACGAAATCGGTGTGGCACACCTCGCGCGCGAGACGGGCGATGCGCACCGCCTCCTCCGCGTTGCGCGCGCCGGACGTGTTCGGCAGCAGCGTGATGCCTTCGGGGATGTAGTCGAGCACGCTGTTCTCGGTGGTGGTGGCGCGGCGCAGCGCCATTGTGACGATCTCGGTGCCCGCATGTTCGACGGTCGCCTTGATGAGGTTCAGATCGTAGCGGCCGGAGCCGAGGATGAAGCGCGAATGGAATTCGTGGCCGCCGAGGTTCAGCGGCTTGTCCTCGACGGGTAGGATCGGCGCGGCGGTGCCGACCGGGTTGATGACCGCCGGCTGGGGCGGCAGCGGCGTGGCGTCGACGGACGCCTCGGTGACGGGGTTGATGTTGCTCATGATGGGGTTCCTTCCGGATTGGATGCGGGGCGATGTGGGCTCGGATACGGATGCGGGCGATGCCGCAGGTGCGGATGCGGCCTCAGCCGCCCTGCACGAACTGGACGATCTCCATGACGCTCCTGTCGTCGAGCATCGTCTCGGCGCGGCGTTCGCGCGGGATGATCTCGCCGTCGAGCTCGATGGCGACGCGTTCGGCCCTGAAGCCGTGCGCCTCGAGATAGTCGGCGACGCTGACCGGCTTCTCCAACGTGACCTGTTCGCCGTTGACCTGCATGGTGGGTGTTCCTTCCTTTCCCCGTCGTGACGGATGACGATCCCGTCGGCGCCGCCGACGAAAAAGGGCACACGAACGGAAGCCGTACCTTGAGTGGTGCGCCCATTCATGTGCCCTGACATGCGACCATGCGGGAAGGATCCGGGCGGCCGGACGAGTAACGGCCGCCGTTCGCCAACCCACATGGCTTGATTATGTTGCGAAACGGTCCCCGGTATGACTCCCGGTCGACTTGGATAAGGAAATCCCAAACGACAACGATTCCTTACGGCGGCATGACCCGCGTCAAGTTCCCCGGTCGAAGCTTCGTGCTTCCTCTCAGCCTTGCGGCTCCCGTTCGTTATGCGGCCAGAGTACGCCTCCGCCGTGACATGGGCGGATGGACGGGACATGCGGAAACCGGACGGACGGGCGAAAGACGGACGAATCGGCGGATACGACGAGAGTCTCCCCCGATGAATCGGAGAAGACCCTTGGAACGTCACGGAACCGGACGGAACCCCGCCGACCAGTCCATCGGCCGGCGGCCGGCGTCGAATCAGAAGGTGCCGGGAGCCTTGTAGGCGGAACCGTCGGAATTGGAGTCGGCGAACACCTTGAGCTCCTCGACCTCGCGCTTGGCGTCAGCGATCTGCTCGCGCACACGGCCGTAGGCGGTGCCGCCCTTGCCGTTGCGGGAGTCGACGGAACCGTGGGAGGACAGCACCTCGCGCACGCCCGGCGCCTTCTCGGCGGGGAGGAACGCAGCGAACGTGGACTGGAAGTCCTCGTCGGTCAGGTCCCACAGCTCCTGGCCGCGGCCTTCGGCGAGCTTCACGCACGCGCCGGACAGTTCGTGGGCGTGGCGGAACGGCACGCCGTTCTTGACGAGCCATTCGGCGATGTCGGTGGCGAGGGCGAAGCCGGTCGGAGCCTCCGTCTCAAGACGGTCCGCATCGAAGCGCATGGTCTGCACCATGCCAATGAACGCGGGCAGCAGCACCTCGAGCGTGTCGACCTGGTCGAACACGGCCTCCTTGTCCTCCTGCAGGTCGCGCGCGTACGCGGTGGGCAGGCCCTTCAGCGTGGCGAGCAGACCGGTGAGGTCGCCGATGAGACGGCCGGACTTGCCGCGCGCCAGCTCGGCGATATCCGGGTTCTTCTTCTGCGGCATGATGGAGGAGCCGGTGGAGTAGGCGTCGTCGAGCTTGACGAACGCGAACTCCTGCGTGTTCCAGATGATGATCTCCTCGGACAGACGGGAGATGTCCACGCCGGTCATGGCGGCGACGAACGCGAATTCGGCGACGAGATCGCGGGAGGCGGTGCCGTCGATGGAGTTGTCGGTCACACGGGAGAAGCCGAGCTCGCGGGCCACGGCCTCCGGGTCGAGGCCGAGCGTGTTGCCGGCGAGCGCGCCGGAACCGTACGGGGAGGCGTTGATGCGCTTGTCCCAGTCGAGCAGGCGCTGCACGTCGCGCAGCAGCGGCCACGCGTGGGCCATGAGCTGGTGGGCGAGCAGGACCGGCTGTGCATGCTGCATGTGGGTGCGGCCCGGCATGACGGTGCGGCCGACCTTCTCGCTCTGGGCGATGAGCGCGTTCACAAGTTCGAGCAGGAGCTTCGCGATGACGCGGGAGTGGCGGCGCAGCCACATGCGGATCAGGCAGGCGATCTGGTCGTTGCGGGAGCGGCCGGCGCGCAGCTTGCCGCCGAGCTCGTCGCCGGCGATGTCGATGAGACCACGTTCCAGCGCGGTGGCCTCGTCCTCGTCGTCCTCGATGGGCGCGAACGTGCCGTCGTCCACGCGACGCTGGAGCTCGTCGAGCGCCGCCTCCATGTTGTTGAGTTCCTCGGTGCTCAGCAGGCCGGCGCGGCCGAGGGCGCGCGCGTGGGCGCGGGAGCCGGCGATGTC
This sequence comes from Bifidobacterium sp. CP2, assembly GCF_018555635.1. NCBI lineage: Bacteria > Bacillati > Actinomycetota > Actinomycetes > Bifidobacteriales > Bifidobacteriaceae > Bifidobacterium > Bifidobacterium sp. CP2. The sequence continues at coordinate 45,441 of NZ_JAFEJX010000015.1, forward strand.
GTCGTCGGCGAGACGCCAGTCGAACTGGGTGGACTTGGACAGGCGGGCGAGCGCGGCGGACGGGCCGGAGGTGAAGCGGCCGCCCCACAGGGCGAGGTGTTCGGTGTTTTCAGCCATGCGTGTCTCCTTGGAAAACGGTTGTCGAACAGCCGCCGGACGCTTGTCGCCGCTGCTCGTTCTAGGATTCAGACCGTATGCCAGCCTATCAGCGTTGCGATACATCGGGCGGGGTGGGATGGTGGGGTGGCCGGGACGACGACTGAATGCTGGACGCGTGGGCAGGCGGCATGGGCCAGACGTCCCAACTCAGATATGGCTCAGCGCGCGACCGCGCTTCAGCGGCCCTTCGGCAGCCTGCCGAACGTAAAGGCGCGCACGAGGGCGGAGACTCCCATGACGATGAGCGCGCATCCGGCGAAGACGACGAGCCACACGGTGGAGCTGATGGGCGAAAGCAGCACCACGAATCCAGCGATGATGGAGACGACGGCGTAGAGCACGGCCCATCCGGAGCTCGGGAGCCGCCAGGATTCGACGAGCGCCATGAAACCTTCGAGCATCCAGCCGATGCCCACGGTCATGGTGACGAGCACCGCCAAGGTCTGTCCGGACAGGGCGGCGTTCTTGAGCACGGCCACGCCGCCGACGGCGAGCAGTACGCCGACGAGGATGTCGAGCACACGCCACCCGCTCGGCAGACCGAGCTCGACGATGGCGACGACCACGCGCACGAGGCCGGAGACTACGAGGTATATGCCGAGCAGGACGGCTGCGACCTTCAACGTGGCTCCGGGCCAGAACAGCAGGGCGGCGCCAAGCAGGACGGCGGCCACGCCGATTATGCCGTAGAAGCCGCGCACCCAGTTCTTGGTGTGCTGCGGCAGCATGGTCTCGATGAGTTTGAACGGGTCGACCGGGCGGTTGTTCCACGGATCGCCCGAACCACCGTTCCCTCCTGGCTGTCCGTACTGCCCCGCATACGGATTGTTCGATTGGTTCACGTACGGGTTGGCATACGGGTCGCCGTTCTGTCCGGCACGCGGTTCGCGGGGATCCTGATTGATATTCGTCATGATGGCCTCCTTACGTCCTGTATCTGTGTTCTGCCACCATGCTAGGCAAGCCGTCTAGTTTCTGCCATCATCATAATTGGTCAAGTTGCCCAATAATTATCTTCATGAGGGGATGACGTACCATCCGCACACGCACCGCCGCCGCACGGACATCGGACACCAAAGCGAAACGTCACCACCCCGGACGATAGGACGCCTGCTAAAAGCCTCCTATCGTACGGTTAAGCGTTTTCTCGCCCTTACGACATAAGAAAACCGCACCACGGGCATGTGATGCGGTTCGATGGAATCCTCGGCTACAGCACCTCGCCTTGGAACAGTTCGGCGTGCGTGCCGATGCGGACCATGCGAATCACGGTATGGCCGGCGCGTTTCCAGTACAGCACCAGCACGTCGATATCACCGGCCAAGTGGAACTCCCAATGCCCGTTGTAGTTGCCGCCGGCGTTGCCCAACACGTGCGGACGATACCCCTCGGGTAGTTCGCCGTCCTCACGTAGCATCAGAATGGCGTCATCCAGATCATCCAGCAGTTCGGGATGAACGCGGCCCAGCCACTCGTAATCCGCATCGAAACGCGAATCGAACTTGATGATGTAACTCATTCGGCATGTCCCCTCAGCTTGCGCAGGTGCTCGCGCACATCATCCTCCGTACGGCATTCCACGGCGTCGTCAGGAATCAGCCCAAGCTCCTTGGCTTCAGCTTCCACCATCGCGCGTCGCGTCTCCTCGGTCGGCGTCAACCGCACGCCCGTATACCGGCGGGGCTTGAACGGCACGCCGTCCTCTTCGAGCGACTGACGCAGAAACATGTTCACCGCGGTGCTCAAGCTCATTCCCATGGACTCGTACAGGGCGGCGGCACGCGTCTTCACATCGTCATCGACATTGGCAATCACTTTACCCATAATAACCTCCCAACGGTAATCAGATGGTATAAATCATATACCAAAAAGGTAAACAAAGAGTATTGCGCCGCCCGGCGAAAGCGAGATAATAAATGGCTATTCGGGCGTTTGTGTGGGTGTGAATCACCTGTCTGGCTTACTGCCTATTGGCGTCCGGGGAGTTGGAGGCAAAAGCTGATGGGGGCGGTGACGTTTTGTTGGACTTCGTTGTCTGTATGGTCGTTCAGCACGTTATCACAGATGTTCAGGCGACGAGCCCGAGCTCGACGCGTTTGTCCATGATGCTCATGCCGTATTCGGTCTTGATGCGCTTGTCCCTGTACCAGACCATGTACTCGTCGAGCATGGCGGTGAACCTGTCGATGGTC
>NZ_JAFEJX010000016.1:0-45257 GCF_018555635.1 Bifidobacterium sp. CP2
AGCGGTCATCGGATGCCCCCGCTCCCGGCGACAACACCCCCCGGATCATCAACGACAGGGCGAGACAGTCATACCGGAACCGGCGACCCGGCCCCGACCACCGGGACCTACCAAACATGGTAATGGGCTTGAGGCTGCGCAGAAAAAGCGTGTGCTCGTGCTGCTCTTGTTGGTAGTGTGGGCTATCGCGAGTATCCCAATGTTCATGACTTACTTGCCCATTACGGACGGTCATGACATTTTATTCCATCTGTACCGTATCCAAGGCATCGCGGATGGACTAAGGAACGGACAATTTCCGGTTCGTATGCAGTATGTGCAACTTGATGGTTACGGGTATCCTGTGTCCATTATGTATGGGGATATATTTCTTTACCCCTCTGCGATCCTGCACATACTGGGGCTGTCCGTCAACACTGCTTACAAGCTATTTGTGTTAGTGCTGAATTTGCTGACGGTGGTGACCACATTCGTTCTTGTAAAGCGTGTCTTCAAGTCCGATTTCGTCGCATTCGTGGGCGCTGCCTTATGGACACTGGCTCCTTACCGTTTGGAGGATGTGTATCTCCGCGCTGCTGTGGGTGAATACACGGCGTTGTTCTTTTTCCCGATACTTCTGTATGGCTGGTATGCAATCGTGTATCCGGGACTCAGCAAGCATCCATGGATTTGGACTTCCATTGGCGCCTCCGGCATCGTCCTGTCTCATGTAATCAGCGTGGTGCTTGTAGCTGTTCCCATGGTGGTGCTTGTTGTAGTTGGTATCCGGGTCAATTGCACGAAAACCATGTGGAAACAGTTGGCTTTATCAGCAGTGTGCTCGGCGGGGCTTTGTCTTTGGTATGTAGTGCCATTTTGGGATTATTACCGTAGTGTCGATATGAAAGTCACGCAGATTGATGCTGCTGAGAAGGTCGGCAGCGCAGCAGCCAACGCAGTACAGCCGGCGCAGCTATTAATGTTCTTGGTGCCGATGCGTGGCGGCAGTGACGGTGATGTCAATCGAATTTCTCAAGATATGCCCTTTGCACTTGGCTGGTCGTTGTTGTGCGGCCTTGTTGTGTTCGCCGCACTGATAGCACTGAGGAAAGCCGTGTGTGGAAATCAGCAGAAGCGAATGCTTGATGTAGGTGGCATTATGGTTGCGGCGAGCATGGTCGCATTGTATTGCTCGATGACCGTGTTTTATTGGCGTATGAACCGCTTCGCCTTGTGGAATAAGCTGATTGCGGTGTTGTCGTCCATTCAATTTCCGTGGCGGTTCCTCGGTGTAGCGTCTGCTTTGCTGGTTGTGGTATCCTGCGCTGCCATCTATTGCTTACTCCTTAATAAGGATTTTGCGATATGGGGACGAAGGGCCGGGGCGCTGATGGTAATTATCGCCGCATGCGAAGCCGGCTTCGCTACAACCAGCTGGATGCAGAATTCCATTTCATCCAGTCCTTTCTCCGATACGGTAGATAATCATGCTGCTTCATATGGGGTGATGAGCGGCGAGTATCTTCCTGCCGGTTTTGACGTTGCTTATTTGGATAGACATTCGGCTGTTCCTACGAGCACGAAAGTGAGTATCGGACAGTACATACAGCGTGATGGAACCGTCGATTTGACGGTTTCCGCATCTTCGCGCGGCACGGTAACGTTGCCGTTACTGATGTATCCGTATTATCATGCCGTTACAAAGTCTGGTGATGAGTTGATGCTTACGGCGTCACGTAATGGAATGATGCAACTCCACGTGCCCAATGGATACAAAGGTACGGTGCATATCGCCTATACGGAGCCTCTCGTATGGAGATTATCTGAAGTTGTTTCAGCCTGTGCGGTCGGCGGCTTGCTTATGTATGGCGTATGGGTGCGGCGAGAATTCTGCGAATGGCATAGGCATAAGCCCCGTTCAGAGGTTGTTACCCGCTAGATTTGCGATACACGTTTCTTGCGGGGTGGCTGAATGATGAACAAAGGAGGCGGCTCTCACGTAGTGAGAGCCGCCTCCTCGCCATATGGGCGGTTGTCGACTTGCCGTCGCATGATATAGCGGAACCGAGAGATGGAGAACCATAACCATGATGTATAAACACGGTCTGTCCCATGCGATGAAGGGGCTTGCCGCGGGGCTGTCGGTCATCTCGATGCTGGCTGTCACCGTGTGCGTTCCCGCGTTGGCTGTGGAAGGCACGGCAACCCAGCCGCAGACGACGCAGATGGAGTCTTCTTCCACAGATCCTTCGACTTCCGCAAGTCCCACTCAGGAGGGGACAGAAGGCGCAGCTCCTTCTGATACGGGAGACTCAGCCTCCACATCGACGACCGAGGGAAACACGTCATCCCAGACGAATTCCGCCGCCGATGGCTCACTCAACGGCATGCAGCAATCCGCGCCCCGGCAGCAGACGGAACAGCCTCAGGCGCAAAGCGCTGATACCGCGACCAGCAAGCTGAATGCCTTGGCGGCTGCGAACAAGGATCTTGTCCCCTCTGGTGAATACACCATCTCCAGCGCGCTGAACACCGATCTGGTGCTGGACGTGGCCGGCGGCGACACCCGTTCCGGTTCCAACGTGCAGATCTACACGGACAACGCCACCGCCGCTCAGCGCTGGAAGGTCACCAACGACAACGGGTATCTGACCATCGTCAACGAGAAATCCGGCAAAGCGTTGGATGTGGCTTGGGGCAGCAACCAACCTGGAGCCAACGTGCAGCAGTACACGTCCAACAACTCGCAGGCGCAGCGGTGGATCGCCGTCCCCAATGGTGATTACGTCACGTTGCGTTCCGCGGTTGACCCTTCCAAGCAGCTCGTCTTGGATGTGACCGGTGGCAACGCCCGCTCCGCAGCCAACGTGCAGACGTTCACCGGCAACGGCACCAAGGCTCAGCAGTGGAAGTTCGAGACGCCGCGGCCGAGCATGGCGGACAGGCTTGATAGTCTCGCCGCTGCGAACAAGGACGTGGTGAGCGCCGGTGAATACACCGTCTCCTCGGGACTGCGCTCCACCTTGGTGCTGGACGTCTCCGGCGGCAGCAAGTCCAATGGTGCCAACGTGCAGAACTACGAGGATAACGCCACTGCGGCACAGCGTTGGAAGGTCGTCAAGGACTCCAAGGGTTACCTGATGCTCATCAACAAGGCGTCCGGCAAGGCGTTGGACGTGGCCGGCGGCAGTGCTGCCAGCGGTACCAACGTGCAGCAATTCGCTTCCAACGGCAGTCGTGCGCAGAAATGGATCGCCATTCCCGTAGGTAACAAGGTCGTGCTGCAGTCCGCCATCGCGGTGCTGCATCCACCGGTGTTGGATGTGGCCGGCGGCAGCGCCAAGTCCGGTGCCAACGTGCAGGTGTATACGCGCAATGATTCCAACGCCCAGCAATGGACCTTCGAGGCGCCCCGTCCCGGTTTCGACAAGCGACTTGACCAGCTGGCAACTGACAACAAGGGCACGATTGCCCCGGGCACCTACAGCATCACGTCCGCGTTGAGCGCCAATCTCTCTCTGGATGTGGCCGGTGGCAGCACTGGCAACAGTGCCAACGTGCAGATCTACACGGACAACATCACTCCGGCGCAGCGTTGGAAAGTCACCCAAGACGCCACCGGCTACCTGACCATTACCAATGAGGGATCGGGCAAAGTCCTGGATGTGGATAACGGCAATAATAAACCGGGCACCAATGTGCAGCAGTTTGTGTCCAACGGTACCCGTGCGCAGAAGTGGGTCGCCATCCGTACTGGAGACAACGTCATCCTGCGGTCCGCACTCGTCAGCGGTAATACAGCAAGGGCTTTGGACGTGGCCGGTGGTACCGCCAAGTCTGGTGCCAACGTGCAGATTTTCACAGCGAACGGCACCGTCGCGCAGCAGTGGAAGTTCGTCGCGTTGCCCGAGGTCAAGGCGCCAATCCGCACTTACTGGAACAAGAACCTGTGGTTGGGCCGCCCCACGGCTACCGCCGTCACCACCGAAGGCGGATACAAGCAGACGTTCCAGAACGTCGTGGTGTACTACCGTTCCTCCTCGCAGTCCGTGTTCTCCGTGCGCGGTGAGATCCTGAACAAATACAACAGCCTCAACGCCGAACAGGGAGTCCTCGGCTTCCCCACCGGCGAAATGAAGACCGACAGCACCAAGCACGCGCAGACCCAGCAGTTCGAGCGCGGGCAGATTGCATGGTCCCGGAACAACGGTGCCTTCACTCTGCAGGGCGACATCGCGGCATTCTGGACCGAACACCAGTCCGGCCCTTACTGGGCGGGCTACCCCAAGTCCGATGCCACCACGCAAGAGGACGGCTCCGCCACTCAGACTTTCGAACAGGGCACGCTCATCAGCGACGTGAACCACACCGCCGTTCCCAGCATCTGGACCCGCTGGACCAACGAAAATGGAGCGGATGGCGCTCTTGGTAAAGCCGCGGACAATATCGTGGTGCAGCGTACCGATGGTAGTTACGTCAAGCAGTTCGCCAACGGCATCATCGCGGCCACGTCCAACACGGACGTCGACGCCACACACGTGGTCAGCGGCGAAGTCTATACGTACTGGCTGAAGCATCAGACCCTCGGCGACCCCACCAGCGAGCTGACCGACGTCAGGTCCGGCTCTTGGCAGTCGTTCACTGGAGGCACCGTGTACGTCTCCGCAAAGTACGGCACGCACGCAGTGCGTAGTCCCATTCTGGAGAAGTATGTTTCACTTCAGTCCGAGCGGGGAACGCTTGGGTATCCGACCTCCGAACAGCGTTTGCTGAAGGGTGGGGTATCCCAGTCTTTCCAGCATGGTGAGATTCATTGGTCGTCTGCCACTGGGACGCACTTCACGCGTGGTGCGATTCAGGATTACTGGAAGACCAATGGCGGACAAACAGGCTGGTTGGGATATCCGACCACGGATGAGACGACCGGCCTGCGTGACGGTGGTGCTTCCCAGCGTTTCCAAGGCGGTACCGTGTTCAAGGCTCCTCAGACTAGTGCGCATGCCGTGAAAAAATCCATCCTCAAAAAGTATGCCGATATCGGTTATGAAAACAGCACCCTTGGGTATCCGACGTCCGAGGAAAACAACCTCGGTAGTGGCGTGTCGCAGGTTTTCCAGCATGGTGAGATTCATTGGTCGTCTGCCACTGGGGCGCACTTCACGCGTGGTGCGATTCAGGATTACTGGGCGGTTAACGGTTGGCAGGCAGGCTGGTTGGGATATCCGACCACGGATGAGACGACCGGCCTGCGTGACGGTGGTGCTTCCCAGCGCTTCCAAGGCGGTACCGTGTTCAAGGCTCCTCAGACTAGTGCGCACGGTGTGACTGCATCCATTCTGGCGGACTATGCATCCCGTGGTTTCGAGAACAGCTCGCTGGGGTACCCCACCTCCGAGGAGTACGACTATGGCAAGGGCCGCGCTCAGAACTTCCAGTACGGCAGGCTGGTGTGGAACGGCTGCGGCAAGCGTGGATGGCAGAACCCCGCCGGATTCTTCCAGGTGAGCTCCTGCGACGTCTCCGTGCCGCAGAACGGCAAGTTCGGCTACGCCTCACCCTCCCGCATCGGCATGAGTGCCACGCGCGAACAGGCCGTGGAGGCGATGATCAGCCGCGCCTACGACTACCTCGGCACCCGGTACGTGTGGGATTATGCGCTTCGCCCCGGCGAAGGCGTGGACTGCGCCGGACTGGTCATGCAGTCGCTGTACGCCACCGGCATGAACCTCGGCGACTATAACCCCTCCGCCCACTGGTACGATCCGTACCACAGCCATGACGCCAACAACATGGCCGGCGACCGCAGGTTCAAGTCCGTGGGACTGAATGACCGCAGGCGCGGCGACCTGCTGTTCTGGCCCGGTCACGTGGCCATCTACCTCGGCAACGATCAGATCATCGAGGCATGGCCCGGACAGGTGCGCACCGCCAACATGTGGGTGCACGGCACGCCCACCGTGGTGAAGCGCCCGTTCGTCTGATCCTCGGACCGCGCGTAGTGTTGAGGCCGGGCGACATCCCCGATGTCGCCCGGCCTCAACACTACCTACCGTTCCATTCCTTCGTAATCGTCCGTCCAATCAACCAAGTCTTCCAACCATCACCAATCAGGAAAGCCCCACATTCATGTCTTCCGAATCGTCCAATACCACCGCATCGCACACCGTCCGCAACCGCATCATCGCAACGGTCGTCGCCGTCATCGTCGTCGCGGCCATCGCAATCGGCATCATCGCATTCAAGAACCATTCGGCCGCACAACGGCATGCGACGCCGCAGCCGAACAACCAGCCGGCGGACGTATCCCCGCTGCCCAGCAAACTGCAGCAAACGGTGAAGGCATGCGACCCGCACACCGACTTCAACTCCTCCGACAACACGAAGGAATCCCTCATCGCCGACGGCGCCGGCAAATCCCTCACCCTGCTGTCCGGATCGCAATCGGACTTCACCACCTTCGACTGCGTGGCGAAACAGCTCGACATGCCCGCGGACGACATCACCGCCATGACCTCCAAACAGGACCAGCCGGACCAGCAGACCTTCACTTGGGACGGACTCACCGCCAGCTGGATCTACAACGCCAACAGCGGACTCAGCCTCACCATCACCGCGGCTGAGTGATTCGAACGATTGTGGTAGTGAAGGGGAAGAAAAGCGGATATTCCATACCGCCGCGCTGAGGTGGATATCGGATTAAATGTGTGAGGCGGACTATATGGGGAATATCCGCCTCATCTCGTTACCTTTCGACGTTCACTCGCGGTATCGCTTTCTCTATGACCTTTGTTGCTGCTGAGGAGATGATTTGGATACCTGCGCCGGCTAGCGGAAGCATCAATATATATGCTGGCATGATGTATTGAGATTGCGCTTCCCAGAATAGGTACAGGATAGCCACTCCTACAGGCGTGATAATGATAGGAATCAGCTGGGCCTTTATTGTTTTCCAGTTCCTAACAAGATATGCGAAACAACCTGCAAGAATCAAGAATTGTAGTCCATCCATGGCTGCGAGAATCAGCTTATGGAGCTTCCCGTAATATATAGAACGCAACACAGGACTGATTGAGCGTTCGGACATTATCGGGCGATCGGCGCCATGGCTGGACCAGTTGCTCGCCAAGAGAGATTCGTATAGAGGATCAGTCCATTCGGAAGTAAATTTACGGGAAAAGAAAGTCCAAGCGTATGCGGGATCATTTGCAAATTCTGATATCGACTGCTTTATTGACGAAATCGATTCTTCTTTGATGACATGCTGGTCGTAATCTTCGGGATTCCATTTCAGAGGATATCCATTATACCACCCGTAATTATTGGAAGATTCATCCGAGGGGCGTTGCGTACCCATGGCGAACCAGACGGTTTTGGGCTCTCCAATGTTCGGATTCAGATTGAGATAGTAGGCACTGGCCCCCACGGCGAGTCCAGGCAGCAAATAGCAGATGCATGCCAGTAGGAGACACAGAACATCCTTCAAACTATGCTCCTTGAGCGCATGGATTATCCATGCCGCTACCATTGCCGCCAGAACGTAAATCATGCTTGACTTGAATGTGAGGCCAAGAGCAACAAGGCCAAGGGCGATGATTGCCTGGAGTAACTTGCCTGTGTTGAAATACTTGACTTGGAATAAAACCGCTCCGGCGATGAAAGGCAAGCTTATCGTGTTGCCATAGGCAAAGGTCACGTAGAAAATCAAGGGGAGGAATGTAAAGCCGAGTAACAGAGTAGTGTTCGTGTAGGCGGCGTTACCGAACAAAGCGTCCGTTATTCTGCCGATCAGCACCAGTGTTGCGGCGACACAGATGACGTTAATGACTTCGAAAGCGAGATATGCGCCTTGTCCAAAAACAAATAGCAGGACTCTGTCGACAATGACCAGGGGAATCTGATAAGGGAACCGTTCCAAATATCCGCCGGGGCAAAGAATCCACGAAACCTCATCTCCTGGGCATTGCAGCTGCAAGTTGGGGTCACTTGTCGCTTCCGCTGCTTTCAGAACATACAAGGGATCCCACTCAGGCCATACGTTGGCCATTGCAATCCAAAATACGCCCACTAATGCGCTATAAAAAATAAGTGCAAGCGAGAGTTTCTTCGTGTTAATTCTTGCTAGAAGGCCTTTCTTGTCGAGATAAGCTACAACGAGTATTGCCAAGACCGAAACAATCGTTACCTTCCACCAGCCCTTAGTCGTAAACTCGACATTATAGGTGTAATTCGGCATAGTGGTTGTCACTATGAACGACAGAAGTCCCGTAATGGCAAAAAAAGCTATTGCTATCCAGACTGAAATCTGAGTGAGGACTTCTCCTATTGTCGCAAGTACGCGGGTAGCCTTTGTCGGTTGCGGTATATTCATTCGGTCATTCACCTATTAATGTCGTGTATAAAACATGTTTTACATACGTTGGGGCGCACACATATCGCAGTGCGCGCCCCCAATACGCCTTGTTCAGTGTGTTCTCTTGCCCAGTCGTGCCTTAGCCTGCGCTTGCGCAATCAGATTAGACGGCGAGAGTTTCTTCACCGTCTCGACAATCGTTTCGCCTGTCTTGAAACGCGTGGAGTTTCGAATATCGTTGATCTCCTTATCGAGCTCAAACAAAATATTCTCATCTCGCAGAACGCGTTCTTCGAGCCAGAGATTCAGGTTCGGACTAAACACGATTTTCTGGAAGTCGTTGAAAGCATCCGCGTCATAGAAATACAACGCGCCATGGTCTTTTACATCCAGAAGGTTCACAACCTTCTCTTGGTATGTGGACAGATACTTTTCGATATGCTCAGGCGTGTATCGACCATAGATGTCCTGCATGAATGCGGTCAATATCGCGTTAAGGTATCCGCGCTCAAACTTGTCGTACAGGCCCTGAGTGTGAAGTACCTCACCGAACTCAAGAACGGATGGCATGATGGGATCCGTTTCGCTGGAATACGGGATGTTCTTCACCAAGGCCAGCCAGAATGCCGATCCGACCTGCTGACGTTGCACATTACGAATCTTCCAATCCTTTTTCAGATCCAGGAAGGCGATCTTATCGGCATGCAGGAGTGTTTGGCCGGCAAACCCGTAAAGCGCATTGGTGACGTCGGAGCTACTCGCAGTGATATGGTTTTCCTTGAGGAAGGCCGTCCTGTACAAGCGCAGCCAGCTGAATGTCCTGTTCAGCGTGAACATCGCATCCGGAATATCCGAAGCCTGGAACGGGCCATAAATCGGGCCTCGAGTGGAGTCAGGGGACTCAACGGCGGAGGAAGGCAGAGCCAGATTCAGCGAGCGCATGCGATTCAGCAAATAGTCGGCGTGTGCGTTGCCATCATCCGGCAGTGCGACGTCCGCTTGTGCCTTCTTTGCGCCGGCGACGCTTGCATACAACATCTTCTCGCCGATGACGTAGTTCGATGGGACGAATATCGTGTACTCGCCATGAGCGTTCTCGATGGCTAGCCGAATCTGCTCGGCAAGCTTGAGATGCTCACCATTGCCTGTGCCCGCCGCACGGCTGGCGTTCAACTTGACAACGAATCGTCTATCCTTCTGTGCGAAATTGTCGGCGATGTTCATCGTGCTGTCCTGGGAGCCCTCATCGATTAGGATGAACTCACAGGACAGACGATTGAACTTTGCGTATGATTCCAGCGTCTCCACAATCCACGAGCGGGCATCCTTGGTAAGTAGCACGATGGACAAATCCGGATGTGCGTTGACCTCGTGATGCTTGGCCTCATACGATTCGCCCATGAAATCCATGTAGTAGTCAAGGAATTCCGGACGCAGATTGTCCATGAGGAACACCTCGTTGCGGTCCATGGATTCGAACACCTCACGGATGAGCTTGCGGACCTCGGGGTTCTTGTCGTCATAGCCGAACTCGCCAATGACGGATGTCACGTAATCGAACTCGCGGGAATAGAACGCGTGCAGGACTGGCCGTGAGATACGCTGTTCATCAAGGAACTCACGCATGTCGCGAAGACGGTCGAAGGGGAGACGGAAATCCTTCAGGAACGTGGATGCCCCCGGATTCGTTTGACGATAATAGTAATACTGACCAGGCATCCACACGATACGGTCCGCCAGTACCATCGTCTCGGCGAAGAACGGGTTGTCGGTCCAACCTGCACCGGGAATCTGCTTGAACCGGATCTTGCGACCGGCCTTGTTGTCTCCGTTCAGAAAATCGCGACGATATACCGCCGACCAGATGGACGGATGATGATAGAACGGCTCGGTGAATTCGTCGAGAGTGAAATCGATACGACGCTTCGGCATGAAGCGGGCGAGGTTCGGAGCTTCCAGAGCCTCTGTATACGGTTCCCGTGCATCGTAGTACAGCCAGTATGAGCCCTTGATAACATCGACCTTGCCTTTTTCGGAACGGTCTGCGCTCAAAAGGTTCTCATACATGTTCGGGTCGATGAAATCATCGGGTTCCACGACACAGACCCAGTCGCCTTGGGCCATGTCAAGACCACGGTTGCATGTGGTGCCATAGCCTTCATTCTGCTTGTCGATCACCTTGAAGCGGGCGTCCTCGGCGGCGAAACGCTTCATGATGTCGATGGAACCATCTTTGCTTCCATCGGAGAACAGCAGGCATTCCCAATCCTCGAACGTCTGCTTGCGGATGGACTCCAAGCATTGGTCAAGGAAGCTCTCGACGTTGTAGATAGGTACGATAATCGATAGTTTAGGCATACTGTGATGGTACCGCCCCGACTGGAACTGCACATATGTGATGTTCCAGTCGGGGCGGTACCTGATTCAGCTACGGCGCAGCAGGCGACGTGTAAGCACCTTGATGAGATGAGGTGGCAACATCAGCACCTTGCCAATGCGGAATGCGTGCGAGGACTCGATTTCCTGCAATCGATGCTGAAGGCGGGCTTCAGAATCCTGCAGGGTTTGGAGCGCTGCTCGTACATTCCCCAACTCTTCCGAAGTCTGGTCCAGCCTGGTGGTCAATCTGGCTCGTTCATCCTCAAGATAATTTGCCCAGGACCAGGTCCTGTAGAAGCGGTAAGCGCCCCTTTCCGCGCTGAGTACGGAGAGCGTATAAGCCGAGGAGAAGGGCTCAATCTGTCGTTTATGAACGGACTGCAGTAATACAGGCAGCACACAATCGATGGAATAGCGATTAATGAAGGATTCGCGATTATGCGTGTGATAGGCGAGAGCTTGCGGATAATGAGTGATGATGTCGTCGGCAATATACTCGGCTGAGTGCTGGCTACCCCCTCGACCGGAGAAATTATTCTCTGCGGCTAACGCGAAATTACCATCATCAAGGTAGCCAAATCCTCCGAAATGATCATAAACGTACACCGGAATCCCGGCGGTCAGACAATACTGTACGGTTTTCCCGATGGTAATCACCGCGTCGTAGCCGCTTAGTCTCTCTGGCGTGACTAATGTGGGGCGTCCCCCCCCCTCACCAAAATGAGCCACTTCGATTCCTCTGGACTCCAGAAGCGCGGCGGCATCGTGTATCTCCTGTGGTGCGTGATTGGAGACGATGAGAACGCGCTTAAGGGTTTGTTCGGGCATATCGTGATGCAGTTCGGAGAATGCCGTTGGTGCGGGATTCGGGAACAAGGCATGCGGAGGAATTACATCGAAGTAGGGAAGGATTTTGCGCTCGACTTCGGGCGCGATGGTGAGTACCAGTGAGGCCAGACGTTCTTCAAGCCCATAGATGTACGGGAACTCGTCCGCAATTTTGTCTAAGGCAGACATGTGGTTGAAGATAAAAGCGGGGAGGGTTTCCTGAACGGGATGCTTAAGTTCTTCTACTAGGGAGAGGGGAAGCACCTGGCTGTTCAACCAGATGATGTCATAGTCTGCCAAATGAAAATCATGATTCTCGTCGTCAATTACCTTCAGATGACGTTCCTCGAACAGACTGCGTACAGGTTCTGCATACTCACTGCAGAAAACAGTGACGTCCGCGCCTTGCTGTTGAAGATAGTCGGCGAGTTCTAGGGTCAGGACGGTGGATCCCATAAGACGTTGAATGAATACGTGCGTTATTAATATGCGTTTGCCCTTGATGATGTTGTCCATGAGAGCGTCCTTTCCTAAATGGGTGCCTTCATTCTAAGAGGTATGGGCGTCTGCATCCGGGTGATTTCGACATTGACGATTAGACTGAATCAAGGAAGCCTTCTCCGATTAACTCGAAACACTGATGGAGAAGGCTTTCATATTGTGGAGGTTCGTTGGGAGTAGCGTGTACAGTCGTCTCACCGGCTCGTGCCGATAGAAACCCCGTTGTTAGAATAGGTGACCGTGCAAGAACTCGTAAGCAAGCTGAAGGCCCGCTATGACTATGCGTGGGTCGTCCTCCAAGGACTGGTGAAGACTGATTTCCGGCTCCGCTATCAGGGGTCCTTCCTCGGCATCGCATGGTCCGTGCTCAAGCCGCTCATGATGTTCTGCGTCATGTACGTGGTGTTTGGCAAATTCCTGCGCATGTCTGATGGTACCCCCACATACCCGGTTGTGCTGCTGCTGGGCATCAGCTCGTGGCAGTTCGTCACCGAGTCCACGAACACTGGTCTTCGGTCGGTGGTTGACCGTGGCGATCTGCTGCGTAAGATTCATTTCCCGAACTACATTGTGGTGGTTTCCGCCACTGTGGGTGCCATGATTAGCTATGCCATCAACCTTTGCGTGGTGTTGCTGTTCGCGTTGGTTTCGCGCGTCGACTTCACATGGCGGGTGGTACTGGTCCCCATCAACATCATCCAGCTGTATGCGGTGACGCTTGGCTTGACCCTCATCATGGCCACCATGTACGTATACTTCCGAGACATCGCGCACATCTGGGAAGTGCTGCAGCAGCTGGTCTTCTATGGCATGCCGATTATCTACCCGCTCAGTTACGTCATCAACCGTGGCGGCATCTATGCGGAGCTGGCTCGTTTGGAGCTCATCAATCCCTTTGCCCAGACCATTCAGGATATCCGACATAATCTTGTTGCTCCGGATACCCAACCGACTGTGTGGAACACGTTGGATAATCCAGCATTGCAAGCTATTCCTGTGGTCCTGACCATCGCGTTGCTGTGGTTGGGTGTTTATCTGTTCCGCCGCAACAGCCGTAAATTTGCAGAGGTCATGTGATGTCGAACCAACTTTCCAATAACGTCATGGAGAATCCGGTCGTTCTCTCAGTGGAACACGTGTCCAAGGTGTTCAAGCTGCCTACGGAACAGGCCACTGGTCTGAAGCAGGCCTTCATCAACTGGACCAAGGGCATCAAGGGATATAAAAAGCAGCAGGTGCTGAAGGATATCTCCTTCGAGGTGCATCAGGGCGAATTCTTCGGCATCGTTGGCCGCAACGGTGGTGGTAAGTCCACTCTGTTGAAAATCATTTCCCAGATTTATTGCCCAGAAACCGGCAGCGTGACGGTCAATGGCAAGCTCGTGCCGTTCATCGAACTCGGTGTGGGCTTCAACCCGGAGCTCACCGGCCGTGAGAACGTGTACCTGAACGGTGCGTTGCTCGGCTTCACCCATGAGGAAGTCGACGCCATGTACGACGACATCGTGGAATTCGCCGAGCTCGAAGAATTCATGGACCAGAAGCTCAAGAACTACTCTTCCGGCATGCAGGTGCGTCTCGCATTCTCCGTGGCCATCAAGGCACAAGGCGATATCCTCGTGCTCGATGAGGTGCTCGCCGTGGGCGACGAGGCGTTCCAACGTAAGTGCGACGATTTCTTTACCGAAATCCGCAAGGATCCCACGAAGACGGTTATTCTCGTGACCCACGATATGAATTCGGTTAAGAAGTATTGCACCCGCGCCATGATGATCAAAGACGGCGAGGTCGCCGCCATCGGCGACAAGGAGACCGTGACCAGCAAGTACACCCTTGAGAACCTGAACGCGGAGAAGAAAGAGCAGGAGCGGAACCGCAAAGAGCAGCTCGCCAAGCACCAGTACCCCTCGGGACTGAATGAACGCTGCCCGCTCCTCCGCACGTTCGCCGTGGAAGACAAGGTGTACAAGAGCACGGACACCTTCCGGTTCGGCGTCGAATACCAGTATGATGAACCTGGTGATTTCTATCTGGCAATCGCCATGCATGACATCCGTCGAGGCGGCATCACGTATGACACTGGTGCCAAGACAATCAAAATGACGGAGCATGGTCACCGGACCGTGTATTTCGAGCTGCCTCTCACACTGTTCAACAATGGCGAGTTCCGCTTGTTCACCTCGTTGAGGACGCCGAGCCCGGTGGACCCATACAACACAGACATGGTCGCGGTCGCTGTGGATGACAACGCATGCACGTTCGTCATCCGAGACAATCGCAATCGCGATTATGCGCTGCTCAGTGATCGGGCGTTGACCATCAAGCAAATCGACGAACCTGAAATCGCCACCAAGGAGTGATCGTCATGACGAACACTGTTGAAACCACCACGTGGGAATCCGTGGTCCGTGTCGTCTACCCTACGCAGGATGTGGATCAGGTATGGCCGCTGTATGCGCTCGACTGGACGCAGCCCATGCTCTCGGACGCCACTCTTGAATTCGGCATCGACATGCGCCAGCTCAACCTGGACGGCATGAACCAGTCCCAATTCCAGCGGCTCATCCGGCGTGGGCTCACCGGCAGCAAAAGCACCGGGGCCACAAAGGCCACGTTCCGGTTCGTCAATCGTGACGAGCTGCTCGTGCGTGCGGGCATGAAGACCTCCACATGCACGTTCTTCAACGCGTTCCCCGCAGGCCACTGGCGTCGTTGGACGCGCGTGGACGTCATGCGGTTCGTCGCTCGTGCCAAGGGACAAGGCAGCATCAGCCTCAACCGGTCGGATGGCCGCGGACTCCTGTTCCCCGCCGGCAGGATCAGCGTGGACAGCGTTGACGGCTGGCAGGACATCGCCATCGAAATCCCCATGACCGACCTCATGGACGGCGGCTTCTTCTGGTTTGACGCCGAAGCGGAATCCGGCATCGACCTGCACATCGCGGACGCCGCATGGCAGGCGCCTGTCGCCAAACGTACGACGGATGGCAATACCAAGCTCTCCATCGCCATAACCACGTTCAACCGCGCGCCCTACTGTCTCAACCAGCTCAAGACCATCAGCAAGGCGACGGCGTTGCGCGAACGCCTCGACACCATCTACTGCACCGACCAAGGTACCGATCACGTGAGCGACCAGACCGACTACCTGGCCGTCGCTGACGAACTCAGCAGCCAACTCACTTACATCCGCCAACGCAATCTCGGCGGCTCCGGCGGCTTCTCCCGCGGCATGTACGAAACCGTGAAACACGGCACCAGCGCCTACTGCCTCCTGCTCGACGATGACGCCATCAGCGAACCGGAAGCCATCCTGCGCGCCGTCCAATTCGCCGACTACGCCATCAAACCCGTGCTCGTCGGCGGCGGCATGCTCCACCTCGACAACCGCACCATGCTCTACACGCAAGGCGAACGGTTCGATTGGCAGCGCATGTGGATGAAGCCATCCCTCGAACTTGGCTACAACCACGACTTCGCCGCCGAACCCCTGCGTGACACGCCCGAACGGCATCAGCGTATCGATGGCGACTTCAACGGCTGGTGGATGTGCCTCATTCCCGTCGCCGCCATCAAGGCCGTCGGGCTCTCCCTGCCCGTGTTCATCAAATTCGACGACATCGAATACGGCGTACGCGCCAAGCGGGCTGGTTTCCCCACCGTCTGCCTGCCCGGCGTGGCCGTATGGCATCAGGCATGGCATAGCAAGGATCCCGCCCGCACCTGGGAGGAGTACTTCTTCGTGCGCAACCGGTGGATTGCAGCGCTGCTCCTGCAACCCGAACGCCCCTTCAACCGGATGATGCTCGAATTCATGTACGCGGACGCCGTCCTCGGCATGCGGTTCATCTACTCCGGCATGGCATTGCACCATCAGGCGCTGAAGGACATCCTGCGCGGGCCGCAATACATCGTGGACTCGTTCCCCACCAAACTTGCCGAAGTTCGCGAGCTGCGCGGCAAGTACGCGGACACCCAGACCAAACCAAGCTTCGAGGACTTCCCCGAACCGGACCGCGAATACGTGTCCGCCCGCCGCCACCCCACGGGCACCAAGTACCGTCTCAAGAAGGCGCTGAAATACGTGACCGGCAGCATGCTCTCCAACGAGAACGACGGCAACGCCGAACGCCCGGACATGGCCATCCCCGCCCAGGACTCCTACTGGTGGACGTGGGTGTCCGCGGGACATCCGCGCTCCGTGCTCGTCACCTCACCGGACGGCAACTCCGTGGCATGGCTTAAGCGCGACGACAAGCTTTTCCACAGGAACATGTGGGAGGGGTACCGCCTCGTCAAGCGCATCCTGCGCAATTGGAAGCGTCTTGCCGCCCAGTACAAGGCCGCCGATCTGACCTCCATGAATACGTGGGCGAAGATCTTCGGCGACAGCCCGGCGAAGGGCGAATGACGCCTGTGGGCATGTCTGACTGATTGCCGTTTCCGGACTGTATGTGTCTCCTGCGCTGGAGGCCGGAAACGGCAATCAGATTCTCTTGGGGGTGGTTTCCCACCGCAGGTCCAATCAGTCCCTTCGGAACAGATCCCTCGTGTAGACCTTGTCGCTGACGTCGGCGAGGTCGGCGTTCCAGCGGTTGGAGATGATCACGTCGGCGTCGCGCTTGAACGTGTCCAGATCGTGGGTGACGGGGCTGCCGAAGAAATCGGGCTTGTCGAGCGTCGGCTCGTAGACGAGCACATCCACGCCCTTCGCCTTGATGCGCTTCATCACACCTTGGACGGCGGACTGGCGGAAATTATCCGAACCGGACTTCATCGTGAGCCGGTACACGCCCACCACCGGACGCTCCTTGCCGGCGGCGCGGGCAGTGTCCACCAGCTGCAGGACCTCATCGGCGATGAAATCCTTGCGCGTGGTGTTCGAATCCACAATCGCCTCGATGAGGTTCTGCGGGACCGTGTCGTAGTTGGCGAGCAGCTGCTTCGTGTCCTTCGGCAGGCAGTAGCCGCCGTAGCCGAAGCTCGGGTTGTTGTAGTCGTCGCGGATGCGCGGATCCAGACACACGCCCTTGATGATCTCGCGCGTATCCAATCCGCGGCTCTCCGCATACGTGTCCAATTCGTTGAAATAAGCCACGCGCAACGCCAGATACGTGTTCGCGAACAGTTTGATGGCCTCCGCCTCCGTGGTGCCCACCACCAATTCCGGAATACCCGTGGAACCATCCGGATTCGTGCGCTCGGCCTCTTCGGGCGCCGCGCCCTGTGCCAGCAGACCGACGAACGTGTGCGCGGCCTTCACCGCCTCCGCATCATCCTGCGGGGCGCCCGCCACGATGCGGCTCGGATGCAGATTGTCGTACAGGGCATGGCCCTCACGCAGGAACTCCGGGGAGAACAGGATGCGCCGATCGCCGAGCTTCTCGCGGATCTGCGCGGTGTAGCCCACCGGAATCGTGGACTTGATGACGATCCACGCGGTCTCGTCATACTTGCGGATCGCGGCGATCGCCGCTTCCACGCTGGACGTGTCGAAATAGTTCTTCCGCGGATCATAGTTCGTGGGGGTCGCCACCACCGCGAAATCGGCACCCGAATACGCCTGCTCGGCATCCAGCGTGGCCTGGAAATCCAGCGGACGCTCGCCGGACTTGTCCGCATCCAGAAACGCGGTGATCTCCCTGTCCACGATCGGGCTCCTGCCGGCGTTCAGCAGCTCCACCTTCTCCGGCATGATATCCAGCGCATGCACCTCGTTATGCTGCGCCAGCAACAACGCCACCGACAACCCCACATAGCCCGTACCGGCAACCGCAATCTTCATATCACTGACCTTCTCTGTCCGCGTTTCGTTCTGGGAACCAGCATAGTCGAACGGGCGCGGTTGCAGGTCTGGTCCTGTCACGGGGAAGCGGCTATGCGGTCTTCCGCTGGTGGATGTGCGTGGTAATCCGGGGGCCGCCGAGCAGCGCATGGGCCACGTCCTCGGTGGTGATGAGGCAGGTGGGGATGCCGGTGCGGCAGATGGCCAGGATGGCGTCGGTCTTGTCCTTGCCGCCGGCCACCACCACCGTGGTCGGGGTGGCGAGCAGATCGTCGATGCCCACGGAGATGCGGCAATCGTTGATCGGCAGATCCAGATAATGTCCTTCCGCATCGAAGAACATGCCCGAAAAGTCCGCCGTAGCGCCGACGGAATCCAATAGCTTGATATCCGCGGCGGACATGTGCTGGATGAGCTGGGTGACGCGGGTGTTCCACGCACCCACGGACAGGAACGCCAGGTCGAGCTTCGAATAGTAGGAGAGGGTCTCGGCCGCCGCCGGCTCGGTCTTCGCCGCGGCCGCGGCCTGCGGGGAACTGGAGAACAGCGGCGCGAACAGGGCCTTCGCCTGCGAATCCGTGTTCTGACACATATGCGTGAGAATCGCGATGGGCGATTGGGAAGGATTGTTGCCCACCACGCCCGTCAGCTGCACGAACGTGGCGCGCGGCAGATCATGCACGTGTGTGGCGATGGGCATGAGCGTACGTCCCCAAGAGAAGCCAACCACCTGCCCCTCCCGCAGATGCGTCTCCAAGTACCGGGCCCCCGCGCGGCCCATCGAGTCCCGCTCGGCCTCCATATCCCTGCTGGACGGCACGATGATCACCTCATCCAGCAGCAGATGCTGCCGCAGTTGCTCCGCCAGCGCAGGGCTGATGGGGGAGTCGGCGTGGATCTCGATGGTGACCACTCCCGTCTCCTTGGCCTCGGTGAGCAACCTCGCCACCTTGAACCTCGACATCCCCAGCGCCTGGGCGATCTCCGACTTGGTCTCGTCAAGCATGTAGAAGCGGTTGGCCACATCGGCCAGCAACTGTAGGTGAGCCGGGCTGCTCATGATGTCTCTCCTTGATGTTCCGGTCCCCTCATATTCGCAGGAGGGTCCGCCAATACCTCGTTGTATGTCGACACGACCAGCATAGCGCTCATATGAGCGACACGCAAACCATTGACTTGTCATATGAGCGGCAATATGATTTTCATACGAGCGAAAGAGATTGCTCGTATGAGCAAATGCAAAGGAGCTTTCTATGAAGACTCGGCGTCGAGCACCACAGGAACTCGGTGTTCTCGTGGTGGTTCTTCTGGTGGCGGTGATCATGGGAGCGCTCTCCCCGGAATTCCGCACCGCAGGCAACATGGAAGTGCTGCTGCTGAACGGATCGGTGGTCACCTTCCTCGCCCTCGGCCAGACCTGCGTGCTGCTGACCGGCGGCATCGACCTGTCCGTCGGATCCAACATCGCATTCACCGGCATGATGGCCGCCCTTGCCATGCAGGCGGGAATCCCATGGTGGGGCGCCGCGCTGCTCGCCATCCTCACCGGCGTGGGCGTCGGCCTCTTCAACGGACTGGTCATCCACTACGGGCACATGCCGCCGTTCATCGTGACCTTCGCCACCTTCGGCATCTCCGCCTCCATCCCCAAGATCCTCACCCAATCGAAATCCATCACCGTGGTCGACCCCATGTTCGCCTTCTTCGGACGCGGCAAGATCTTCGGTGTACCGCTGCCCATCCTCATGGTGCTCATCGCCGCCGTCATCATCGGCGTGGTCCTCAAGAACACCGCGGTAGGTGTCCACGTCTACGCGGTGGGCGGCAACGCGGACACGGCACGCCTGTCCGGCATCTCCGTGGCCAGGACCACCGTCTTCGTGTACGTCGTCTCCGGCATCACCGCGGCATTCGGCGGCATCATCACCACCTCCCGCCTGATGGTCGGCTACCCCACCGCAGGCTCCGGAACCGAACAGTTCTACTCCATCGCCGCATCCGTGGTCGGTGGCGTCAGCCTCTTCGGCGGCGTCGGCACCATCCTCGGCGCCTTCATCGGTTCCCTCCTCATCGCCGAAGTCTCCAACGGCATGAACGTCATCGGCGTCGACAGCTACTGGCAGCCGCTCGTCATCGGCGTCATCATCCTCGTCGGCGTGCTGTTCGACACCAACAAGTCCCGCTTCTCCCTCGGACGCAAAACCAAGGGAGATGGCAAAACCGTAACGGAAGGAACGGAGAGCAGGAAGGGAGGAACGCCACAACCCGCATAGACGCGGCCAACACCATCTATAAGTGCCCCCACGGTCCACAACGAACCGACGGACCGAACCGGACGACAAGACAACCCACCCGTGAAACGACATGATGCAAAGGAGAATCATGAACACCACAGCCAAGAAAGTCCTCGGCGCATGCGCAGCCGTGCTGATGCTCACCCAGATGGCCGCGTGCCAGGCCGTGAACACCGGCACCTCGGACAACAAAACCACCGAGATCAGCGTGCCGGACTCCTGCAAGGAAGACGGAGCCCTCATCGCCGTGCTCCTGCCCAACCGCACCAACCCCTACTACGTCTCCATGACGCAAGGCTTCGAAGACGCCGCCAAGAAAGCCGGCATGAAGGCCGAAGTGCAGATCGCCGAAGACGATGACGCCAAGCAGCTCTCCCAAGCCGAGGCCGTACTCCAGAAGAAGCCGTGCGCCGTGGCCCTCAACCCCGTGAAATCCGAACCCGCGGCCGCCACGGTACGCAAGGCCAACGAAGCCGGAGTCCCCGTCTTCGACGTGAACATGCCCGTCGACGAGGACGCCATGAAGGCGCAAGGCGCCAGCATCGTCCAATACCTCGGCGCCAACAACGAGGAAGGCGGACGCCAGGTCGCCAAGATGGTGCTCGACGACATGGGCTCCGACGCCAAACTCACCATTGGCCTCGTGGCCGAACCCGACGAAGTCTCCGCCGTCACCCGAGACAACGGTTTCAAGGACGAGATCTCCGCCAACAAGAACGCCAAGGTCGTGGCCGAAGTGGACGGCAACGTGAAGATCACCGACTCCCTCAACGCCACCGCCGACATGCTCCAAGGCAACCCCGACATCAACGTCATCTTCTCCTCCACCGGCCCCGGCGTGCAAGGTGCGCTCGAAGCGGTGAAGGCCTCCGGTAAGGACGTCAAGGTGTACGGGTTCTGCGCCGCCGAACTCTCCCTCACCGACGCCTACTCGGGCTGCGTGGCCCAGGAGCCGTACGACTACGCGCAGCGCGTCGTCGAACAGATCGTGAAGTTCAAGAACGGCGACAAGGTCGAGAACGAGATCCTGAGGCCACTCAAGGCCTTCAAGACCGGTGAGACCCCCGCCGCCGGAGAGGTAGGCTGACATGACCCAGGACGCATCCAAGGGCACGGCGAACCAGGCCGCCCGGAACTGCTACGAGGCGATCAACATCGAAAAGGACTACTCCGGAGTCCCCGTGCTCTTGGATGTGTCCCTCCGCCTCCACCCCGGAGAAGTGGTAGGCCTCGTCGGCCACAACGGCGCCGGCAAATCCACCTTCCTCAAAGTCCTCTCCGGCGCGCACAAACAGAGCGGCGGCGAACTCAGAATCGACGGCGAGCCGGTCTCGTTCTCCAGCCCATCCGACGCCATCGCCAAAGGCGTCTCCACCGTCTACCAGGAGCTCTCGCTCCTACCCAACCTCACCGTGGCCCAGAACGCGTGGCTCGGACGTGAACTGCGCACCCCGGGACGCACATTGGACAAGAAGGCCATGAAGGACGCCACCGCCAAACTCGTGGCCGAATTCGGGCTCGACGTCCAACCCGACGCCCTTGTCGGCACCTATCCCGTGGCCATCCGCCAGCTGCTCGAAATCGCCATCGCCTGCAGCAGGGACACCAAATACCTCCTCCTCGACGAACCCACCACCGCGCTGGAAGGCGACCAGGTCAACGTGCTGCTCGACTACCTTGGCCATCTCGCCAAGGAACGCAACATCGGCATCCTCATCGTCAACCACAAACTCGACGAACTCTACCGGGTATCGGACCGCATCGTGGCCCTCATGAACGGCAAGGTCGTCATCGACGCACCCACCGCCGAAGTGGACCGTCACGCGGTCGTCGCCGCCATCGCCGGCGCCGAATACGCCGACAAGGCCATCGGCGCGGAAGGACTCCAACGCCGCTCCGTCCCCGACGATGGCAAAATCACCCTGCAGGTACACGGGCTGGCCGGCGGACTCCTCAAAGGCGTCGACCTCGAAGCCCGCGCCGGACAGATCCTCGGCATCTACGGACTCGCCGGCGCCGGACGCACCGAAACGCTGCGCGCCATCGCCGGCATCAACCCGGCGGCGGAAGGCGACATCCTCGTGGACGGCGAGCCATACCACGCCAAAACGCCATCCGACGCCATGAAACGCGGCATCGCGTTCCTCACCGAGGAACGCAAGAAAGACGGCATCGTCCCCCTGATGAACAGCTACCAGAACGCCGGCCTGCCGGTGCTCGAACGCTACACGCGCGCCGGCATGCTCAATAAAGCCAAGATGACCGCCGACACCGCCGCCATCCTCAACCAACTCGACCTCAAAGGCGACCCCGGCAAACCCATCGTCTCGCTCTCCGGCGGCAACCAGCAGAAAGTCCTGCTCGCCCGCGCGCTCGCCCAGCATCCGCACATCCTGCTGCTGGACGAACCCAGCAAAGGCGTGGACATCGGCGCCAAAGAGGAGATCCACGAGATCCTGCGCAAACTCGCCCACGAGCAAGGCATGACCGTCGTCATGGTCTCCTCCGAAGAGGAGGAAGTGCTCGAAGTCTCCGACAAGATCCTCGTCTTCGGCGAAGGACGCGTACTCGCCGGCCCATACGACGTGGCCGACATGACCGCCTCCCAGCTCAGACGGCTCGCCTGGGGCGAATCCGACGACCGGAACGCCGCACCCGCGCAGACTTCATCTCCACAAACCTCATCCGCACAGACCGCAGCCTGAACACCACACATTCGGAAGGAACAACCCCATGGACACCATCAGCGGACCCCAACTGCTCGACATCGCCCGCAACGCCGCCGAAATCGAAGGCAAAGCGGTACTGGAAGTCGTCGGACAGATCGACGAATCCATGCTCGCCACCATCGACATGATCGAACGGAGCACCGGCAAAGTATTCGTCACCGGAGCCGGAACCTCCGGCACCATAGCCCACCGCTTCGCCCACCTGCTCAGCGTATCCGGCACGCCCGCCATCTACCTGCACGCCATGGACGCGCTGCACGGCAGCATGGGCGCAATCGAACCGAACGACGTGATCATCACCATCTCCAAAGGCGGCGAATCCGACGAAGTCAACCAACTCTGCCGCCTGCTCAAAGAAAAAGGCGTAGGCGTCATCGGCATCGGCGAACACGCGGAATCCACGTTCGCCGGCATCGTCGACATCTTCGTGCTCCTGCACACCATCGACGGCGCCGACCCATACAACAAGCTCGCCATGGGCTCCACCCTCGTGGCCGAAGCTTGGGGCGACGCCCTGGCACGAGCGCTCATGGTGGTGCACGGATGGGACGAGGAATCCTCCCTCAAACTGCATCCGGCCGGAGCCGTCGGCAAATACGCCAAGGAACATCACGTGTTCTGACGGGGTTTCGGGCGGCTGATGGCCGTTTCGGGTGAATGTCTCGGGCGGCTGATTGAGACGGCATCCAGCACGATCCGCAATACTGGGCGAGACCGGCGGACGCCGGTGTGAACGGCGGCGGCGCATGACGCATGCGCCGCCCGACTATGGAGGTTCGACGATGAGCGTCATGGGCATCGACCTATCCACACAATCCTGCACCGTGGAAGTGCGGGCCGAAGACGACTTCCGCGTCATCGGCACGGCGCGCAGCCCGCTGCCCGCCACGCATCCGCCGGTCTCCGAACAACGGGCTGAGGATTGGTGGAGCGCACTGACGCAGTGCATGCGCATCCTCGCCGGCGACGGCGCGGACCTGCGGGACATACGGGCAGTCAGCGTCTCCGGGCAATGCCACGGACTCGTGGCGCTCGACGGGGCCGGCCGAGTGATCCGCCCGGTGAAACTCTGGAACGACACCACCGGCACGCCGCAAATCGAACGGCTGCTGGAACGGTTCGGCACCGAATACTGGATCACGCGCACCGGCTCATACCCCACCGCCGCATTCACCATCGGCAAACTCGCATGGCTCATCGAACATGAACCGGACACCATCAGACGCATCCGCCACATCCTCCTCCCGCACGACTACATCACCTGGAGGCTCACCGGCGAATACGTCACCGACCGCTCCGAAGCCTCCGGTACCGGATACTTCAACTCCGAAACCAACACGTACGATTGGCAGCTGCTGCGCGACTGCTTCGGCGAGGAACTGGAGGACCTGCGGCAGCTGAGCGGATTGAGTGGATTGGACGGGACGGATGGGTTGGACGGTCTGGACGGACCGGAACCGCACGACGCGTTGCAGGACATGCTGCCGCGCGTGGAAGCGCCGGAACACGTGGCCGGTCTGCTGACCGCCGAAGCCGCGGAAGCACTCGGACTGTCCGCCGGCATCCCCGTGGGTGTGGGCGGTGGCGACCAACACATGTCCGCCGTGGGCCTGGGCATCGTGCCCGGCGACGTCGTGCTCTCCATGGGCACATCGGGCGTGGTGTTCACTACATGGCAGCAGCCCATCCACGACCTGTCCGGATGGGTCAACGGCGTGGCCGACGCCGCCGGCGGATGGCTCCCGCTCGTCTGCGTGCTCAACTGCACCAAAGTCACCAACTGGATGGCGACTCTGCTGGGCGTCAGCGTGCAGGAACTCGACCGCATGGCGCTCTCAGGGGACGACGCGCGCATGCCTGTCATGGCCGCATACCTCGACGGTGAACGCTCCCCATCCCTGCCGAACGCGCAGGCGGCGCTCGCCGGCATCGGCAACGAAGTGAGACGCGAGGACATGGCGCGAGCCGCCTTCGCCGGCGTGGCCTGCGGCATGATGCGAGGCCTCGACGCACTCGAACACTGCGGCGTGGAACTCGACGGCACACTCATCATGTGCGGAGGCGGAGCCCACTCGCTGACCTACCGTCAGCTCTTCGCCGACTACACCGGCAAACCCGCATTGATCGTGGATGCCGAGGAAGCCACCGCGCGAGGCGCCTGCGTACAGGCATGGCATCTGCTGCACGGGACCGAGTCTGGACGCGGAAGCCTGCGCGGCACCGCACGGAAACTACGGCCCGCCGTGACCGGAGAGACCGCACCACGTGCGGATGCGCCGCGATGGGCGGACGTCAAGGAACGGTACCTGCGCGTGGCGGGATTCGCCGCCGGATACGCAGGATACGGGAAGAAGGGGGCGTGATCATGTGCATCGGCGAGACGGTTATGGAACGTGTCGGTTTGCAGTTCAACGACGCAATGGACGTCGGAACGGAAGGGAGTGCATCGACACGGATCCGCCGGACAGATCGGGCGGAACGAACGATGTTTGACGAAAACGAGACCGAGACCGGGCGTGACGAAACCGAACGCATCGAAATCGGACCGTCTTTGCTTGCCGCCGATCCGCTGGCGTACGGTGACGCCATCGATTCCGTACGCACCGCGGACTATCTGCACGTGGACGTGATGGACGCGCACTTCGCCAAAGACCTGAGCTGGAGTCCGTCCATGGTGACGGCGTTCGTGAGGCGCTCGCGGATTCCGGTGGAAATCCATCTCATGATGGACGAACCAATGCAATGGATCGAGCCGTATCTGCATACCGGGGCGAAGCGCATGGTGCTGCACGTGGAATCATTGGCGCCGGACGAGCTGCGTTCCGCGCTGGAGCTGGTGCACGCGGGTGGATGCGAGGCCGTGCTTGCATTCTCCCCCGCCACTCCGCTTGAGATTCCTCCCGCCGTGGCGGACCTGCTCGACGGGGTGATGATCATGGGCGTCGTCTCCGGCGAAGGCGGCACCGGGCTGCTGCCGGACACCGCGGCGCGGGTGACGCGGATGCGGGAATTGCTCGGAGGCTGTGGTCGTGGTTGCGGTTCCGGCGCTGATGGGCAATCCGGACTTGGCGTTGACGGGCGAGCCGTGGTCGCCGTGGACGGGGGAGTGAAGCTCGCCAACGTCGCGTCCCTCACGCGGGCTGGCGCCACACGATTCGTGGTCGGCACGGACATCTTCCGGCACGACGACCATGCCGGACGCATCGCCGCACTTCGCACGGAAGCGGGCGGTTGCAGGCGCTGCGAGTGACGGACGGGGCGGCGCTGGCCTTGAACCTATATCGCAATGTCGTCGTCGGGTATGGTGTTCGCCGGATCGTTGTCGGGGGAGAAATAGGGGCCTACAGCCCATAGGGGAACGTTGGTCAGCCAATCCTGTTCCCGGAACCCCCGCATGGAGGACCGGTATCCGTGAAGCCCCGTCTGAGCGCAGAGCAGCCGCAGGCTTTTGGCATGCACGTTCTCCTCGGCCTTGACTTCGAGCGGTGCCGGGCTGCCGTCGCGGCGGGTGATGAAGTCCACTTCGGCGCTGCCTTTGCCGGAGGTCCAATAGTATGGGGTGCGGCCTGCGGCCACAAGCTGCTGGCAGACGTACTGTTCCGTCAACGCCCCCTTGTACTCCTCGAACGCCTTGTTGGACATCAATACGTCGCGTGCATCGACGTCCATGGCGGCGCCCAACAGGCCGACATCGTGCATGTACAGTTTGAACGCTGATAGATCCTCGTAGTCGCGCAACGGCAGTTGCGGCTTGTCGACCCGATAGACGCGATACGCCAGTCCGGAATCCACGATGAATTGGATGGCGGTCTCATATTGCGCCCTTCGGGCTCCGGGCGCGATATGACCGAAGATGAATTTGTGGTTCTCCCTTCCCAGATGTGCAGGAATGGACCGGAACGCCAGTCTGACACGTTCGGAGTCAAGATCCGACGCCTTGCTGGCATGCTTGGAGAAGTCATACTCGTAATCCGACAACAGGGACTGCTGCACACGCCGTGCCGCCCGGTAGTCGTTGTTCCCCTCCAGGAAGGTGGCCACCGCCTCCGGCATGCCGCCCACATAGTAATAGCGGCGCAACGCGCGCTCCAATTGGGAGGCGAACGCCGCCGCTCTGGTGAAATCCAACGCTCTGACCATCCCGGACAATGTCTCGAGACCGCAGGCGTCAAGGAATTCGGTGAAGGTCAACGGATACATGTCCAACATGTCGACCTTGCCCACGGGAAACGACGTACCCGCATGATAGGCGAGTCCCAGATACGATCCGGCTGCGGCCACATGCTGCTCGGGAAGCTCCTCGGCGAACGCCTTCATGAGCGTCAATGCCCGGGGATCCTCTTGGATTTCGTCGATGACGATCAGTGTGCGGCCGGGAACAATGTTCACCCCGGTCAGAATGCCGATGTTCTCAAGCACCTGATGCGCATCGTATCCGGGAGCGAACACCGCCTTGGCGGTCTCGCTCATGAGGTTGACGTATGCGCAGGAATCATACGCCGTCTTCCCCAGCTCGCGAAGCGCATAGGTCTTGCCGACCTGCCTGGCTCCGCACAATACCAACGGCTTGCGCCGCGCGGAATGGCTCCATGCTTCAAGCCGCGTCATGATGTCTCTGCGCATGCGTTGCCACCTTCCGTTCCGCCCAATGCACCATGATCATGATACCTGAACAAGCCATTGGAATGTAATTTTCCTGACGAGTATTCGGTGATTCGTGCAATTTTCCTGACGAACATTTGCCGATTCGTGCAATTTCCCTGACGAATGCGGCTCCCGGCCTTGCCCTCGCGGCCGGATTATTGCCATAGCATTGATGTAGCGAGGACCATAACATTGACGTAGCAAAAACCATAACATTGACATAGGGATGCCGTTGCGCCTTGAAACGATGCCGTGCTCGCGCACCTCCCTCGCGGTTCCCCTGCCGAATGGGCCTCCTGATTCCGCTTTTGCGGGTTGCCGAATGGTTGCGGCGCGCCCATTGCGTGTTGTGCCGTGCCGGGGAACTGCCAATTCCGATACGGGGTCGGAGGAGTGGATATGGCGGTCGCGTCGCGAAGAGCCGCCATGTGCAGTGTGGTATAAACAGCGCCTTGCAGCGACGTCGATTTATACCACACTATAAATCAGCGAGGTATTGTGTCCGAAATTTTTTCATACTTGAAATACGGCGGGTACAGGTGCGCATCACACGTGCAGCGACGGGCTGGCGTGCGTGAAGAACTCGACGCCATCCTCCGTCACCACGAACGTGTCCTCGATGTTGTACGTCTGATGCTTCGAGCTGTAGAACGGGGTCTCCAAGCACAGCACCATGCCGGGCTCCAACGGACGGTCCTCGTTCGGCGCGATGAACGGAGCCTCCTCACCCACTTCGCCGCAGCTGATCGAATGCCCGAAATGCCCGCGCACATACGCGTACTCGTCCAGGTGGATACGCTCCGCGATGCCCTTGTACAGGTCGCTGAACCGCACGCCCGGTCCCGCATGCTCCACGCCGTAATGGAATCCCTCCCACAAACGGTCGTAGATGCGCTGGTTCTCCGAATCCACCTCGTCACCCACCACGAACGTGCGCGCGATATCCGACTTGTACCCATACGTGTACGGTCCGCCGTCCAACCGGATGATGTCGCCGCGGCGAATCGTGTAGTCCGCCGGGTCGAAATACGGCGAGAAATGATGCCCGATGGTGTGGAAGCCGGTGAGCTCCGTCGCGTTCGGCGTGCGCTCCAGACAATGCTTCTTGTAGATGGCGTACACATCGCGCGTGCTCATGCCGGGCACGACGGCCCGCGCCGTCAGGTTCATCGCCGCCTCGGCGGCCTGCGCGTTGAATCGCAGCTTGGCCACCTCGTCCGGCGTCTTGATGACGCGCGCTTCATAGAATGCGGATTCGATGTCCTCCACCTCGTACGCTGCCAGTTGGCCCAGCAGGTCCCTGCCGGTGGTGTAGTTCAGCCACGTCGTCTGGATGCCGACGCGGGGCGTTCCGTCGCCGCCGGGCTTCAGCGTCCTCTTCAGGATGTCGACGGCGATGTTGATGGCCGCGTCGTCCGCCGGCTGCACCTCCTTGGCCACGCCCGGCGTGGAATACTCCTCGATGTAGATCCACACCGGATACGTCTCGATATGCACCGACGGGTCCGCGATGAGCCTCGCGGCCTCCGCCTCGAACTCGGCGAGGACCAGATGCACCTCACCGTCCGCCGTCACCACGGACAGCGCGCCCGTCCGGCCCGTACCGCGCGAGAGCCCGGACTGGAATCCGGTGGTGTAGAAGATGCCCGCCGGCGAGCTCAGGATCCACGCGTCCTGATGGTGCAGACGAAGCTGGTTGACGATGTTGCCGATCTTGATGGCGTGGTCGGTGGGATGGTTGGTGTTCCGGCTGAAAGCCTGGTCGCTCATGATGATTCCTTTGCTGCGTGCTGTGGTGTGGTTGTGGTGTGCGTGCTGTGTGTGGTGTGCGTGGTCGCGTCTATGCCGCTTGCGCGGGCCGTTCGTCGAGAATGGCGTCGAGGATGTCGGTCGTCTTCGCAGTGAACCCCGTAATCGCCCGGTTCCGCGGATACGGAAGGTCGATGGCCTCGTCCAAACCGATGCGATGGTCACGCACCATGAGCACCCTGTCGGACAGATACACCGCCTCGGACACGTCATGGGTGACGAGCACCGCCGTGAACCGTTCCCGCTCCCAAATCGTATGAATCAGATCCTGCATGCTGTACCGGGTCAACGCATCCAACGCACCCAACGGTTCGTCAAGCAGCAGCAGACGCGGCTTGCTCGCCAACGCACGCGCCAACGCGACCCTTTGCGCCTGCCCGCCGGACAGATGCCTGGGCAACGCGTCCTTCAACGCGAGCAAACCCACCTGATCCAGCGCGTCGCGCGCCTCATCGGCATGCTCCTTGCCCAGACCAAGCAGCACGTTCTCCTCCACCGTCTTCCACGGCAGCAGACGCGGCTGCTGGAACATCACGCGAGTCGCCGGATTCAACCCATGCTGCTCCACGCCGTCCAAACGGATCGTGCCCGCGGACGGCCGGTCCAGACCGGCGATGAGCCGCAGCAACGTCGTCTTGCCGCACCCGCTCTTGCCTACGACGGACACGAACTGTCCCGCCGGAATCGTCAGATCTACGGCGTCCAGCACGGACACGTCGCCGAACGACCGTCCCACGCCGTCGAGCGTGACCGAAACACCGGCCGCGTCCCCTGTTTTCGTAGTGTCCGCGGCGTTCGCATTGTCCGCCGTATTCGTGGCATGCGCCGTCATGCCGCCTCCTTGCTGAAATACCAACCCAGGAAATGATGCTCGAAGAACTTCGCTATCGAATCCGAAAGCTTGCCCAACAGGGCGTAGATGATGATGCTGAGCACGATGATGTTCAACTGCATGAACTCGCGCGCGTTGGCCGCCAGGAACCCGATGCCGGAATCCGCCGCCACCGTCTCCGCGAAGATCAGCATGAGCCACATGATGCCCAGCGTGTACCGCACGCCGATGAGAATCGACGGCAACGCCGCCGGGAACACGATGGACCCGATGATCTGGCGTTTGTTCAGGCCGTAGACGCGACCCATCTCGATGAGATCATGGTCCACGCCGCGGATGCCGCCCAGCGTGTTGATATACATGGGGAACAGGCAACCCAACGCCACCAGGAACACCTTGCCCGCCTCCGAGACGCCGAACCAGACGATCACCAACGGCAGCAATGACAGCTGCGGAATCGTGCGGACCATCTGCACCGTGGCGTCGAGCAAGCGGAACGACCAGCGGGACAGGCCGTTGAGCAGACCCAGCAGGAAGCCGATGCTTCCGCCGATGACGAACCCGGCGAGGGCGCGCTCCGTGCTGACGAGGATGTCCGTCCACAATTCGCCGGTGGCGCTCAGGTCGATGGCCGCCTGCACCACGCTCGCCGGCGTGGGGAAGATGGTGGGGGAGACGATGCCGCCCGCCGTCACCGCCTGCCACGCGGCGAGGATGACGAACGGCACCAGCCAAGGGGAGAGCGCGTATGTGATACGCTTCAGCGTCGTCGACGGTGATGCCTGCGGCGTCTGTGATGCCTGTGATGCCTGTGGCGTCGCCGACGCCTGCTTCGTCGTCAGTGTCGTTGCTGTCGTTACTGTCGTAGTCATCGGTCACCTATCCAACGGTCGCGTATTCCGGAGCGGCTCACTCGGAGGACTTCCAGTAGTAGTTCGTGTCGAACGCGTCGATCTTCGTGGGAATGACCTTCAGATCAGTGAACAGGTTCGCCTGCTCCTGATACGCCTTCAGGAACGAATCGTCGATGGGCAGCGTGCCCTCCGAGGAGGCGTTGTCCTTCACGGTGGCGAGCATCGGCTCGTAATCCGCGTTCCAGATCTTGGAAAGCAGCTTCGCCGCATCCTCCGGATTCTCCTTCACCCACTCGTCCGCGCCGCGGATCGCCTTCAGGATGGTCTCGGTCTCCTTCTTGTGCGAAGGCAGCCACGAACCTGCCGCGAAGTAGTAGGAGGCGCCCTGCTGCGTCGACTTCGCGCCCCAGATGGTGGAATTGTCCGCCAGAATGGTGGTTGGTGTGGCCGCCTGGGCCTGTGCCACCAGCGGATTCCACGTGGCCCACGCATCGAACTGGCCGCCGCGCTTGTATGCAGCCAACGCGTCCGAAGGGGCGATGTACACGGGCTGGATGTCGCTGTACTTGAGACCCACCTGCTTCAGGGCGGACGCGATCACGTACTCCTGCAGCGTGCCCTTCGTGACCGCCACCTTCTTGCCCTTCAGCTGCTTGATGCTCGTGATGCCGGAATCCGAACGGGTGAAGATCGCGGACCCATGCTGGATGCCGCCCACGGCCGCCACCTTGACGATCGGCTTCTTCGCCGCCTGGGCGAAGATCGTGCCCGTGGCGCCGCCGCCGCCGAACTCGATGTTGTTCGTGCTGGCCGAAGCCGCCTCCACCATGTCCGAAGTGGATGTGAACTTATGCCAGGTGAGCGTGTAGCCCTGCTTTTTCAGCTCCTGGGCAAGCTTGCCCTGCTCCTTCACGATGGTCAACGAGCTCATGCCCGTCTGGTAGCCGATGGCGATGGTCTTGTCGTTCGCCGTGGCCTGCTGCGAGGCGTTGGCGTTGCCGCATGCGGCCAGCGCGCCGAAGCCCAGGACGATGCCGCATGCGGCGGCCACGACCTTGCGGATGCGGGAGCGGGTGCGGCTGTGGATATGGTTGTCGATACGGATCATGTGATTCCCCCGAACTGCTATGGAGACGCATGCCGTTCCCCAACGGCGGTGGCCTCTGATTGGCGCGGGGCGTGTTCGCCTCGCGTACCGGCAACGTTAACAGGTCGAAAGAGCTCCCACGGGGGCGCGGCTATACGTTTTTCTTATCGGATGCGGGTCCGTCGCGGATGTCCGTCTGTGGGGTGTCCGTTTGCGGAACGCTTTGCCGTGATCCTCCGCCATGACCGTGGACGTCTTCCTCGTAAATTCGGTGCCAGGGTTTCGGCGTTTCGATGTTTTCCGGTAAATGGCGACATGGCGTCCTCGGCCCTTCCGCGGGCTGTGTGTTGGCGATGCCGGGCGATTCGTTGGAATTTCAACGTTTCCGCCGCATGGGCGTCGTGTCGGCATTTCCCTATTGCGGCCATTTGGCGTAAATGCCGACAGGATGTCTGTCGGCGTTTACGCCGGGCGGCCATATTCGCGGAATGGCGACACGGATTCGTGCCATCATCGGCCGGAAAGCGCGCCAATCGGCATATGGTGGCGCAAGCGTGGCTGCTTCGAGCCGCGTCGACCGTCACCGCTGTCCGGCGGGGCGATGCCGGGCGATGGGGCTCCTGCCACGATGATCGCTTTCCTGTGATGCCAACTTCATAGATTACTTATGAAATTCATGTCATAACTTCATAAATTCTGTATGAAGTTCTCTATCGTGCCGGCGATGCCATTGGAACGGGCGAAGCTCCTACGGGGCGCGGATTACGTCTTGTCGCGTAACGGAGCAGGATGTATCATAATCTTGTCGTATTAGACGACAAGATTTATATAAAACTTGCTATCTAGTAAGACAAGAATGGGTTTGCAGGTGTGTATTTCGTACGCGCCGTGGTTGTCGTGGGCGATGTCGTGACGGGAGGATGACCGTGAGTGAATTGGTCAAAGGAATCATCCGGGAATGGGAGGAGGTCGGCATCCCCGAAGTGTTCCGGCGTGATCTCGATCTCGGCGACGTTCCCGAACCGAAGCGGGGAAATCTTGTGCGTACCGTCGTGGGAGTGCGCCGATGCGGCAAAACCTATCGTCTGTTCCAGGAGATGAGGCGCATTCAGCATGCCGGAGTGCCGGTTTCCCGGATGCTGTACTTCAACTTCGAGGACGAACGGTTGAAGCCGTTCACCCCGGAGCTGCTGCAGGACGTGCTGGACTCATACGGTGAACTGCACCCCCACGCGCGTGAGGACGGCATATACCTGTTCTTCGACGAGATTCAGGAAGTCCCCGATTGGGGCATGTTCCTGCGGCGCCTCGTGGACACGCTCAACGCGACGATCTACGTGACGGGATCATCGTCGAAGATGCTGTCACGTGAAGTCGCCACGGAGTTCCGCGGCCGTGCACTGCCGCGTGAACTCTTCCCTATGAGCTTCTCCGAATACGTGCGATTCCATGACAAGGACATGGCGGTGACGTCATCGCAACCGTTCACGTTCAACGAAACCGCCCGTCTGCGGCACCATTTTCACGGATATCTCGAGCGTGGAGGATTCATCGCCGTGCAGTCGCTCGGCATGCCGGATGCGATATCCCTGTTGCAGGAGTATGCGACAAGGACATTGTCCAGCGACGTCATCGACCGGTACGGTGTCCGGAACCCCGTCGCGGCATCGGCGTTCCTTGCGCAGGCACTCGCCTCTTCAGGACGCGAGCTGTCCATCAACAAGACGGCCAATCAACTTGCCGGTCGCGGGCTTCGCGTGTCCCGTGAGTCGCTCGCCTCGTTGCTCGGCTACTACGAAGAGGCGTACCTGCTGTTTCCGGTACGGGAATTTTCGCGGGCGTTGTCGGCGAACTCCAGATCCGCAGCGAAGGTCTATGCCGTGGACCCCGGCATGTTCGTGGCGTTCTCCAAATCCGCTGCTCAAGAACGGGGCCAACGTTTGGAGACGGCAGTGTTCCTTAAACTCAGGCGTGACATCCGATGGCATCGCGATGGTTCGGTTTCGCGTCTCCTGTTCCAGGAGAACGGCAGCCGGCATGAAATCGACTTCATCATCGGCGATGCGCTGACCATGCAGGCTTCGAAACTCATTCAGGTCTGCTGGGCGTTGGATGACGGAGCAACGCGTCTTCGTGAAGTCCGGGCCCTTCAGGCTGCGATGCGTCGTTTCGGGCTCGACTCCGGCACCATCGTCACCGCGGATCAGCGAGAGGTCATCGACGTGCCGGAAGGGTGCATCGACGTCGTGCCGGCGTGGAGCTGGCTGCTGGACGAGTAGGACGTTCCGCCGTTCCATGGTCGTATGAGTCGTATGAGTCGCACGAACCGCACAGGCGGCGTGTGCGGTTCCGTCGGACGGTATCGGGGTGCGGCGGTACCATGGAACGCAACCGTGCCCCCGCGCGTCGGACCGACGCGCGACACGACGGCGACGGCCGACATCGGCCGGCCGCCGCGGGGCACCCATCGGAAGACCGCACAGAACAGACAAAGGCAGTAAGGACAAACCATGGCGGACAACACGCAGCAGAACCCGCAGTACCCGGACCTCGTGATCGTGGGCGCGGGCCTGTTCGGCCTCACCATCGCACAGCAGGCGGTGGAGCACGCGGGCGCACGCGTGCACATCATCGACGTGCGCAACCACATCGGCGGCAACGCCTACTCCTACTTCGACAAGGAGACCGGCGCCGAAATCCACCAGTACGGCGCCCACCTGTTCCACACGTCCAACAAGCGCGTGTGGGACTACGTCAACCGCTTCACCGAATTCACCGGCTACGTGCACCGCGTGTACGCCACGCACGACGGCGTCGTCTACCCGCTGCCCATCAACCTCGGCACCATCAACCAGTTCTTCGGTAAGGCGTACACGCCCGCCCAGGCCAAGGCGCTCATCGAGGAGCAGGCCGGCGAACTCGCCGGCACCGACCCGCAGAACCTCAACGACAAGGGCATCCAGCTCATCGGCCGCCCGCTCTACGAGGCGTTCATCAAGAACTACACCGGCAAGCAGTGGCAGACCGATCCCTCCGAACTGCCCGCCGACATCATCAAGCGCCTGCCCGTGCGCTTCAACTACGACAACCGCTACTTCAAGGACACGTGGGAAGGCCTGCCCAAGGACGGCTACACCAAGTGGATGGAGCGCATGATCGACGACCCGCGCATCACCGTGGAACTCGGCGTCGACTTCTTCGACGAATCGCAGCCGTACAACAAGAAGGCCCTGCAGGCCGCCGGCGTGCCCGTCGTGTACACCGGCCCCATCGACCGCTACTTCGACTACGAGCTCGGCGACCTCAAGTGGCGCACCGTCGACTTCAAGGAGGTCCGCTACGACGAAGGCGACCACTTCGGCTGCCCCGTCATGAACTTCTCCGACGCCGACGTGCCCTACACGCGCGCCATCGAATTCAAGAACTTCAACCCGGAGCGCCGCGAGCAGCAGAACCCGGACAAGACCGTCGTGTGGGAGGAGTACTCCCGCTTCGCCGAGCGTGGCGACGAACCGTACTATCCGATCAACACCGACGAGGACAAGGCCCTGTACGCGCGTTACGCCGAGAAGGCCGCTGCCGAACCCAAGACCGTGTTCGGCGGCCGCCTCGGCACGTACAAGTACTACGACATGCACAACGTCATCGATACCGCTTTGACCGCGTACGAGGAACAGGTCGCCCCGCTACTCGGCTGAGTAGTTCGGTTGGGTTCGGCTGGGTGATGGCCGGCTGAGTGGCGATCGGCTGGGTGGTGACCGGCCGGGACCGAGCAGCGGCCGGCCGGGGCCGAATGGCTGAACCCGCCGCCCGTCTCACGAGAATGCCGGTGGGGAGACGTGCGGTGATTCCGTGCGTCTCCCCACCGGCACTCATGCGTGGCTCTTCGTGCAACCGGACAGGCGGATAGGCCGTCGGATCAGTGGCCCTGCAGCCGGTATTTCTCCTCGGTGGCCTGCTTGTCCGGCATCCACCAGGCTTCGTGCGTCTCGTACCAGCGGATCGTCTCGTCGAGGCCTTCGGCGAAATCCGTGAACCGCGGCCGCCAACCGAGCTCGCGCATGAGCTTCGAAGCGTCGATCGCGTAGCGTTTGTCGCCGCCCGGGCGGTCGGCCACATGGTCGAAATCATCCGCCGGACGCCCCATGCGCTGGAGGATCATGCGCAGCACGTCGATGTTGCTCATCTCGCCGTCCGCGCCCACCAGATACGTTTCGCCGATACGCCCGCGCGTGAGGATCGCCCACACGGCCGAGCAATGGTCCTCCACGCTGATCCAGTCGCGCACCGCCAGCCCCTGCCCGTACAGCTTCGGACGGATGCCGGCCAGGATGTTCGTGATCTGCCGCGGAATGAACTTCTCCACATGCTGGTACGGACCGTAGTTGTTGCTGCAGTTGCTGATCGTGGCCCTGAGTCCGTACGTGCGATGCCATGCGCGCACCAGATGGTCGCTCGCCGCCTTCGAGGCCGAATACGGGCTCGAAGGCCGGTACGGGCTCTCCTCCGTGAATCGGCGCGGCTCGTCCAGTGCGAGGTCACCATACACCTCGTCCGTGCTGATGTGGTGGAACCTCAAGTCATGCCTGCGCGCCGCCTCCAACAGCACGTACGTGCCGTCCACGTTCGTGCGAAGGAACGGGGAGGCGTCCAGAATCGAATTGTCGTTGTGGGATTCGGCCGCGAAATGCACGATCGCGTCGATTGGCGGCAGGGGAGCCGCCCCGCGGAACCATTCGCCGGAGACCACGCGCTCCACCAATGCGGCGTCGCATATGTCGCCATGCACGAACGTGAACCGGTCTTCGGGCAATCCCTCGAGACTCTCCCGCTTGCCCGCATACGTGAGCTTGTCCAACACCGTCACATGCACGTCCGGCTGTTCGCGCATCACCCAACGCACGAAATTCGCGCCGATGAACCCGGCCCCGCCCGTCACCAGCACATGCCGCGGGACGAACGGCGCACGACCCGCGGCATCCGCCCCGGTTTGGCCCTTCCTGCAATCGTTCATACGGCCCATCGTAACGGAGCGCATACACTGGAGGACATGAGCGCAAGCGGACGTGCATACGCCACCATGATCACGAACTTCGACTCCACCGAGCAGCGCGGCCTGTGGGAGCGCATCGCGGACGACCTCCGCGCCGGACGGTCCGTCCCCGGCTGGGACCGGCTCTGGTTCAAGAACCGGACCATACGCGTCGGCGAGCGTCTGCTCAACGACTACCCCGAATTCGCCACGAGGTTCGCCGGCATCATCCGCACCGCCTACCTGTACTGTCCGATGATCATGCTCACCGACGCCCAGCTCTTCGACGGCGTCTTCTTCCTCGCCTTGGGCCCGCGCACGGTCAACGGCATCGTCGGCACCTCGTACAAGGACGGTCCCGCCATCATCGTCTCCGGCCGTTCCCCCACGCTCGAAGGCTGCCTGCTCGAATTCACCGTCAGGACCGTCGGCGACGTGCGCAGGTCGCGTCCCGACCTCGCGTGCGCCGGCGACGACGACCAGTACACGATACGGCCATTGGAATACAGCGCGTTGGGCGGCGTCACCGTCACCGCGGAGGACGCGTTGGGACTCGACGCCGACGCGTACCGCACGTTCACCGAGGAACTGCGGCAGGCCGACGACGCGTCGTCGGCCCCGCATGCGCACGACGGCGACGGGAAGGCGGGCGCCATCGCCCGCATGATGGCGCGCGTGCTGCGTGCGAAGGCCGACGGCGCCGTCGCGACGTCGGACGGTCGGACCGACGCGACGGCGGGTACGCGCGGCACCGCAGGCGACGACGTCGCCGACCGGTGTCGCTTCCTCGGCGAACGATGGCGGGAGTGGATCGACGCCGAACGCGAAGGCCTCGTCCTCTACGAGAACCAGAGGGACCCGGCCGTGCAGGCGCGCGTCCGCAGCGCCGGCTTCGACCACTACCTCAGGCAGTACGGCAGCGCCTACGCGGCCGGCATCCTGGAGCATTGCGGCCTGCCGGCGTCGGCGGTCGAGACGTGCCGCAGCGAGGCGGAACGCATGAAACGGCTCGGGGAGACGATGGCGGAGAGCGGCGAGGCGGCGGAAACGCGGGAGACGCGGGAGACGGCGGAATCGCAGAAATCCCGGGAAACGCGGGAAGCCCGGGAAACGCTGGAACGCAGACGTTTCCGTGAACGGCTGCTTGCGGATCTGCCGAAGACGGACACGATGGACACGCGCGGCAAGCCGTTCCTCACCGTCCTCGCCGACGTGCTGGACACGCCGAAACGCTCGGACGCGTTCGCGCTCATCGCGCGGAGCGACCTGCCGGACGCGCCGCGGGACGGCTTCCGCTACGGGCAATGCTGCAAACGGCTCCTGCACGACTGGTACCAGCTCGTCTACCAGCAGACCATGGCCACGCACCTCGGCGCGCAGCTCATCGCCGTGGACATCGCATCCAACTCCGTGGAGCAGATCGTGGGCCGCTCCTCACGCGGCGCCTCGCTCATGCTCGCCGGCGACATCACGCGCATCCTCGGCGGCATGCCGTACATCCGGTTCGCCACGTTCTGCTACGAGTCGCGCGGCACCATCGCGCGATGGCGCGACTGCACGCCGGACGACGACGCGGCGTCGGAACGCGACGGGACGGACCGTCCGCGGGCGCGGCGCCGGCTGGAACGATGCGGACGATGGCTCCTCCACGACGTGCTCAGAATGGACCGCAACCAGCGCGCCACGCACAACGTGGCGTACGCGGTGGAACAGGCGGGCGAGGAGAAAAGCCTCGTCGGCGATGCGAAAAGCCTGCTGTTCGGCGGCGGTGTGGCCGCCGCGCTCGCGTTCGTCTCCGCCATGGCGGACAACGTGTGGTTCGACAACCACACGCCCATCTGGATTCTGGTGGGTGTGGCATGGGTGGTGGGCATCGTGCCGAACATCATCGACGCCGTGCAGTGGCTGCGCGGCGTGTACTCCAGCGCGACGACCGTCGTGTACATGGGGTGAGCTGCGTGGTGCGGCGTCGTGTGGTGCGGCGTCGGATAATGGAAGGCATGACTGACGAAGTGTGCGCATGCGGCGACGCGGCCGCGGACGGAATGACGGGTGCGGACGGTGCGGCGGACGTGCGGAATCCGCGGGATGCACGGGACGATTTGGACGTGCGCGATCCGCAGCCGCCGTTGGAGATGCTCGGCGAGCGTGAGGCGTTCCGCGAGGCGCCGGGCGGCGCCGATTTCCGCGTCACGGCCGCGGCGGCGCGCGTGCGCGCCACCGGGCAGCTGCTCACGCTGCACATGGCGTCCGTCAAAGGCGGACGGCCCGGCGCGGTCTGCGTCGCCGTGCTCGGCGACGCAGGTGACGTGGGGGAGCCGCGTTACCTGCTGGCACGGCACTGGCGCGCCACCACCGGCGAGTGGGAATGGGAGTTCCCGCGCGGCATGGGCGAGCCCGGCGAGACGATGGAGGCGACCGCCGCGCGCGAATTCGCGGAGGAGACCGGCATCGTGGTGGACGAACGCAGGGTGACCGTCCTGC
The DNA here is from genome assembly GCF_018555635.1 of Bifidobacterium sp. CP2. NCBI lineage: Bacteria > Bacillati > Actinomycetota > Actinomycetes > Bifidobacteriales > Bifidobacteriaceae > Bifidobacterium > Bifidobacterium sp. CP2. The sequence continues at coordinate 39,588 of NZ_JAFEJX010000016.1, forward strand.
AGACCATGCACGCGGACACGGGCATGCTGCGCGACGTCATCGCCGTGGCCCGCATCGACGTGCGGGAGACGGACCTGCCGGAGCGCGCCGTCGCAGGACAACCTGTCGGGGAACACAACGCGACGGGGCAAACCGTCGGGGAACAAGACGGTGCGAATGGGACCGGTGCGAACGGGACCGGCGCGAACCGCGTCGCGACGGACTGGGAGCTCGACAACCTGCGGTGGGTGACGGACCGCGGGATGCGGACGCTCATCGCGCGGGGCGACATCGTCGACGGCATCACGCTGGCCGCATACGCGGTCACGGCCGTCGCATCGGACGGTCGCGTCGCATCGGACGGCCGCGGCGCATGAACGTGTCCGGCGCGCCGGACACGCCGACTGCGACCGCCTACTTCACGTCGAAGAACGACGTGTCGGCCAGATAGTTCTTGCCGGCGGTCATGTCGTACTGGATGAGACGGTACTCGCGCATCAGGCGCTTCGTCTTGGCGTCGAACTTGCGCGGCTTCACCACACCGCCGTTCGCATCCAGGTACGTGGTGGACGTGTCCGTCGAGAAGCCGCCCGCGCCGAGCACCAGACGCTCGAACGCCGGCTCCTGCATGCGCGCGGCGGCGAGGAACGCCAGATACGGCGACACCTTCGCGTTCATATGCTCGCTGGCCAGCTCCATGAAGTAGTTCGGCGACGTGACGTTCGAGGATGTGGCGGCCGGATCGAGCTTCACGTTCGCGGAGACGCTCGCCTGGTTCGACCAGATGAACCAGTCCGACTGGTGCAGCGCCAGATCGTTGTCCGGACTCTGCGAGGCGGTCTGGTAGATGCCCGGCAGATGGTCGCCGTAGAAGATGACGGTGACCGGCTTGTCCATGGCGTTCAACTGGTTGAGGAAGTCGGCCGTGGACTGGTCGGTGATGCTCACACCCTTCGCATACGTGTTGATCTGGTAGCGTTCGTCGTCGCTGAGATTCTCGGAGACGTTCGCCCAGTCGAACTGGTTGTCGTTGTACCAGCCGCTGTACGGCATGTGGTTCTGCATGGTGACCAGCTGCACGAACTGCGGATGCGTCTCGGCGTTGATCTGGTCGATGACGTTCTGGTAGGAGGCGGCGTCGCTCACGAATGGGGAGTTGTCCACGAGGTCCTGATGCGTGATGGCCGGCGTGCTGTCCAACGTGTAGAACTTGTTGAAGCCGAAGCGCTTGTAGTTCGCGTCGCGCAGGTACATGTTCTTGTAGTACGGGTGGAACGCCGTGGAACCGGTCTTGCCGTAGCGCTGGTTCCAGATCTGGTTGAACGAGTACGGGCTCTTCTGATGCGGCACCAGCTCCTGATACATGGACTGCATCGAATCGTCGAACAACGCCAGATCCAGGCCGGTGAGCGTCTGGTATTCGATGTTCGCGGTGCCGCCGCCGTAGCCGGGCGACAGCATGAGCCCGGACGTGGTGGCGTTCTTGATGCCGCGGATGTTCGGCATCGGATCCTCCAGCATGGTGATGCCGGGCACGCGCGTGGGGTCGGAGAACGTCTCCGAAAGGATCATGATGACGGTGCTGTCGGTCATCTCGTTCGCACGCGTCTTGTTCACGGCCTTGGCCTGTTTCGCGTACTTGGCGGCGATCGCCTCCATGGCGTCCTTGCTGTAGCCGTCCGGCTTGTCCATGATCTTCGGACGGGACAGGCGCAGGAAGTTCACGGTGGGACCGTTGACGTTCGCGTCCTCCGCCGCGTTGTACAGGCGCGGCGAATCGCCCATACTCTGCGCCCACTCGTACGACCACGCGCCCGGCGAGCCCAGGTTGCCGGCGAACGAGAGCAGCAGCGCCACGCTCGCGCCCAGCGCCACGAAGCGTGTGAGATTGCCGATGATGGTCTTCACGTTCCGGAACGGACGCCACCAGTGGAACGGGATCACGCAGCGACGCCCGTCGAGGAACTGGATGACCAGGCAAGCCACGGTGAGCCAGACGAGCATGGTGATCGTGCCCTGCACGAGGGCTTCGGAGTCCTTCGGGATGAACGAGGAGATCTCGCCGCCGTTGCCGCTGGACAGGAAGCTCAGATCCGAAGGGATGATCGGCTCGTTGCGCAGCTGGAGCTTGATGCTGTTCGCCACCGCGAACGACGACGTGATGATCGCGAACACCGCCGTGGCCACCCAGAACCGGTTGAACAGGAACACCAGCACCAGATAGATCATGGCCAGCGCCGCGAAGTTGAGCAGCCACACATACCGTTGCTCCATCCACATCTGCGCCACGAACCGCGTGAGCTGGCCACGCACGCTGTTCAGCAGCTTCGTGGTCTCATCCACCGAGTTCGGGTCGTCATACGTGGGTTCGGAGTACATGCCCCACTGGATGAACATCACCGAAGCGGCGTCGACGAGCGCGAGCACCAGCGCGTACAGCGTGTACGGGCATTTCGGGCGCTTGCGCCACGTCGCGACGATCGCCTTGACGATGGGTGCCGTCACGGCCACGGCGCGAGCTCCGCCCCGCCACGCCTTCGACTGCGTGACCGGTGCCGCCAGCGCTGCGACGCGTGCGCGCAGACCCCCCCCTGAGGCGTCCGCCGTGTCCGGTTCCCCGTCCGATTCTTCAGAATCGGACGTAGAGGTGGGTTCTGGCTCGCTTGGTTCGTCCGATTCTATAGAATCTGACGTTTGGTCGGTCTCGGATGCGTCCGTTTCGTCCGTTTCTATAGGAGCGGATACGGACGGGGTTCCTGTCGCGTCGGATTCGTCCGATTCTATAGAATCGGACGTGAGGGTGGTTTCTGAGGCGCTGTTTGCGCCCGTTTCTATAGAATCTGGCGTGAGAGCGGGGGCTGGTTCGCTGGTTTCGTCCGATTCTATAGGTTCGGACGTTTGGTCGGTCTCGGATGCGTCCGTGCTCTCGCCGGCGTCCGTGTTCTCCTTCATCGCCTCGCGCGTTTCGGCATCATTGCTCTCGAGGTTTTCCACGACCGTTCACCCATCCAACTGCATTAACAACGTACGCGTGCATTGTAATAACAGGTTCGGGACGAATTCACCTGAATTTCATCTGAAAAGCGCTCGGCATACCGGAAGTAGGCTACGCCGTCGGGCACCCATGACGGGAATCAGGCACGCCGGTAGTCGAGCGTCGCATCGACGTCAGCCATTGCGCGCATGCGCCCGTACAACGCGGCGCGCATGGCGTCGGACGCGGGGAATCGCAGACCATCCCACATCACACGACGGTACAGACGGCAGGACACGGACTCATCGAACCAGAGGGAGTCCCAGTCGCGGCCCAACATGCCGCCGGCGTACCGCACGCACTTGCGGAACACGTTCTCATACGCGTGCAGCGGATTCGGCGTGACGGTGACATGGTCCGGCTCGCGGGCGCCCGCGGCCGCGACCTCCGCCACCTCGTACAGGTCGGCGGCGTCGAACCGGTCGCGACGGCCCTTCGCCATGTCCGCGTCCGTGCGCGTCAGTGCGTGCAACAACAGCTCCACGGCGCGACGGTCCAGAATGTCCGCGCTGTCCACGAGCATCACGAACTCGCCGGTCGCCGCGTCCAGGCCGGCGTTCCACGCGGCGAACCGCGGCGAACCGGAGAACGACGACGGCAGGGACGGAATGACGGCATCCTTCGGGTCGGACGGGACGACCGCGACGGCAGGGTTGGTTGGTGCGGTCGGGGAGACGTTGGAGGACGGGGCGGCGGCGGGCACGTGCAGCACGGACACGCGGTCGTCGCGACGTACGTACTCGTCAAGGATCGTGGGCGTGGCATCGGAGGAACCGACGTCGACCAGCAGCACCTCAAGCCGGGCGTGACTCTGCCGCAACACCGAATCCACGGCGTAGCGCACCTCATCCTGCGCATTGGAGGCCGAAACGACCACCGACACCACAGGCAGGGTGTTCGGCGCGTCAGGCGGCGTGGTCAGCAGCATGCAACTCCCCGGTCGAAGACTCGACGCGGCCGTCGCGCTTCGCTTCGGACGTCGTCGGCGGTTGCGTCGCCGGGTCCACGGAGCGGACAGGCCGCGCCGTTACGGACGGGGACCAGTATGGCACACCAACGATGGAGGCTTCCGCGTTTTCACCGAGCGCACGCGGAATGTTCGTCGAATCTCCATCGTGCGGGCGGCGTGGGGCGCGTGGGGTGCGGGCGGCGCGTGGGGTGCGTGCGTACGACGTGGGGTCGTGTGTGGGGGCGTGGGCGTGGGCCTGCCGGACAAAGCGGACATCGGGTGGGCCGGCCGGGCGACCGGAGTCCACCGGAATGTGCGGGACGCGGCGTACCCCGGCCGCGCCTCGTCCCGCACGCTACCCGGCCGCGCCCCTACCGCCCTACTGCTTGCCCTGGATACGACGGGCGATCACCTTGATCGCCTCGCGCTGACGGGAGCCGAGCGGCGCCACCTTGTCCACGTACCTGCGGACCGGACTGTCCTCCGCGATCGCACGCTCGTGGAACACGGCGCGCTTCGGCTTCGCCACGTCCGCCAGCATCGCCATCACCTGCAGCGAGAACGGCGTCAGACGGGCGTAGCTCCAATACAGCGGGCCGAAATCGCACCACGGATTCGTCCACGGCTTGTCGTGGCCCGCGTAATGCACGATCTTCGGCGCTTGACGCGCCTGCACATACCCGCGGTACGCCTCCGCTGGCGCGAACCGGAAGATGCCGTGCATGCGACCGCCGCAATCATGCAGCACGTTCCACGCGAACGGCAGATACGTCACGTCGCCCTCGCACTCCATGTTGAGCACGTCCTGGTCGTGGTGGATGAACCGCGGGCTGCGCGCCAGGCGCAGCCACTCCGGCACCGTGTGCAGTTCGCGCATGCGCTCCAGGTCCATCACCAGCACGCCGGTTTGGAAGTAGCCGAACGGGTCCCGCATGTGCAGGCGCGACTGCGGCCCCGACGCGTATGCGGCCGCGCGGCCGTCCTTCCGGTTCAGGTTTCCGAGGAAGTCTAGGTCCGGCACCGCGCCCACCGCGTGCCCTTCGAGGTCCGTGTCGTACAGTTCGGCCACGTCGCCGTTGACCACGACGTCGCAGTCCAGGTACAGCACCTTCGTGTAGAAGGGCAGCGCGTCCTGGATGACGAAGCGGTAGCAGGTCTCCGCGGCGAGACGATGGTCCGCGGCCAGCGATTCGGACGTGAAGGGCGACGCCGTCGCCGCGACGGCGTGCCGTGCGGCGAGCGGGCCGACAGCGGGTGCGGCGGTGCCGTTGCGGCCGTCGGGTCCGCTAGGGTTGGTCCGGCCGGTTTGGGTGGTTGGGCCGGTTGGGCCGGCGTAGTCGTCCTCGTCGGACAGGTGGTAGCTGGCGATGGCACGGCCGACGTCGTAGAAGCGGATCGTGGCGTTCGGGAACCGTTCGAGGTCCGCGGCCAGCGTCCGCCGGTTCTCCTCCGTGATGTCGCGTTCCAGCACGATCACGTCGTAGTGGCGGTCCGGGTTGGCGTTGCGCAGCATCGACGTGACCGCTGTGGCCAGCACCGGCACGTAGTCGTCGTCCGCGGCGAAGATCACCGGCACCGTGAAGCGGGGATTCGCGTCCAACGGCTCCAACGGCAGGAACGGTTCCGGATGGGCGAAACGCACGCACTGGACTAGCTCTTATACACATCTGACGCTGCCGACGAATTAGACGGTGTAGATCTCGGTGGG
>NZ_JAFEJX010000017.1:0-41895 GCF_018555635.1 Bifidobacterium sp. CP2
ACGTTCCGGCCCATCGGCTCCTGGTCCGGAACGTAGGAACGGGCCCGATTCACCTTCCAGGGTCACGAATCGTGACACCGGAACACAAAACCAGGTCTCTCACGCACACCGGGCCACCGGCCCTTGGGCCGGAACGGGGAACCAAGCCTGATCCACGCTCCGGGGCCACTGTGTCCATAGACTCATGGCCCCGGAACGAATAACAGGGGCAGTCATACGTTCCGGCCCATCGGCTCCTGGTCCGGAACGTAGGAACGGGCCCGATTCACCTTCCAGGGTCACGAATCGTGACACCGGAACACAAAACCAGGTCTCTCACGCACACCGGGCCACCGGCCCTTGGTCCGGAACGGGGAACCGAGCCTGATCCACGCTCCGGGGCCACTGTGTCCATAGACTCATGGCCCCGGAACGAATAACAGGGGCAGTCATACGTTCCGGCCCATCGGCTCCTGGTCCGGAACGTAGGAACGGGTCCGATTCACCTTCCGGGGTCACGAATCGTGGCACCGGAACGCAAAACCAGGTCTCTCTCGTACTCCGGGCCACCGGCTCTTGGGCCGGAACGGGGAATCAATCCCAATCCGCGCTCCGGGACCACTGTGTCCATAGACTCATGGCCCCGGAGCGAGCAACAGGGGCAGTCATACGTTCCGGCCCATCGGCTCCTGGTCCGGAACGTAGGAACGGGCCCGATTCACCTTCCGGGGTCACGAATCGTGGCACCGGAACGCAAAACCAGGTCTCTCTCGCACACCGGGCCACCGGCTCTTGGGCCGGAACGGGGAATCAATCCCAATCCGCGCTCCGGGGCCACCGTGCCCATAGACTCATGGCCCCGGAGCGAGCAACAGGGGCAGTCATACGTTCCGGCCCATCGGCTCCTGGTCCGGAACGTAGGAACGGGCCCGATTCACCTTCCGGGGTCACGAATCGTGACACCGGAACACAAAACCAGATCTCTTACGTACTCCGGGCCACTGGTCTCCGGGCCGGAACGGGGAACCAAGCCCGATTCACGTTCCGGGCCACCGTGATGGAGGACATACGGGCACCGTGATGATCGGTGTCGCGGTGGATAAATGCCACGGTGGATAAGCACGTGGTGAATCAGCGGCACAGCGAATCAACATCACAGTGGATAACCGTCGTGGTGGATAAGTGCAAAGCTGAGTTATCCACAATCCACATCGTTGGAATTCCAACGTTTGTGGGAGGTTACCCACAGGTTATCCACCACTTATCCACTATCCACCACTGGTTATCCCCAAGTTATCCACCGGTTTGGCGGAGTTATCCACAATGCTGCGGTGAAAATCCACCGTGCATGCCGTTCTCCACAGTGGATAACCCATTGTGGATAACCGTTATGCACATTGTCCACAATCCACAATCGTTGGAATGACGCCGATTGTGGATAACTCGACGTCATAGGTAACGTAGTTGTCCACTTCCGACGACGGGTTATCCCCAAGTTATCCACACTGTTTTCCACAATTGTGGAAAACTACATGTGTGTAGTTCCTCGGCCCTAGCACTAGATATGGGGACCTGGGGAAATCGGAGTACGGACAAGCAGAAGGGCCAAAAGCGGAAGAACCAGTCACGAAGTCAGCGGCTCAGGCGGCAGGTCAAGCGGCGGCGGGTCAAGCGGCGGCGAAGCTCCGCACCAGCGGCACCCGCCGCCGTATCGCTCAGATGCGACGCCTCTGCCCGGTCAAGGCGCCATCAAGCCCAAGCCGCCGGCGTCCAAGCACTCACCACAACCTCATCGGAAGCGCACCGCCAACGGCAGACCCAAGTCCGCCCGAAGCATCACAAAGCCGCAGCGCAGGACAGTCGAATCAGAACCGCGTCACGCACAGCAGCATGACGACGACGAGCAACAGCGTCATCGCGCTGCCGAACACCGCCATACGCACGGTGAATGACCGACGCCGCAACACGGGCAGACCTCCCACCAACAGCCAGGTGAGCACACCGCCCACGATGAATCCGCCCACATGCGCCTGCCATGCGATGCCGCCCACCACGAACGGCAGCAGGAAATTGACCGCCATCCACACCAGCATCGAACGGATGTCCTCGCCGATGCGGCGATACACCACCAGCACCGCGGCGAACAGGCCGAACAGCGCGCCGGACGCGCCATAGGCGGAGGTCAGCCAGTCGCCGGTCAGGCGTGCCCACACCATCATGCCGGCGGCGCCGCCGAGCCCGGAGATGAGATACAACGCGAGATACCGCCAATGGCCCATCAGCCGTTCCAATACCGGGCCCACGGACCACAGGGCGATCATGTTGAACAGGATGTGCATCAGATTCGGCGCATGCAGGAACATCGACGTCAGCCACGTCCACGGCGTGCGGAACGCCGTGATCGGCATGAACATGCCGTATCCCACGAACGCGGAGAACAGCGTGGGCGACAGCAGCCGCAGCAACATCTCGACGGCCCAGACCGCCGCGCACAGGGTGATGATCGTCCAGGTGACGACCGGACCGTTGTTCTTCCAGCTGTAGGCGATCTGACGTTTCGTGGGAATGCGCATGCCCTCCATGCTACCGTTCCCGCGCCCGCCCGTTCTGCCGAAGGAGGATGCGGCGAACGGTCGCATCACCGGGACCGCGGCATAGAGACGTCGCGGCGTTTCTGTGAGCGCTACCGTGAGTCGGTCTGAGGCGGCATGTTCTACCCAATCGCCACATATTCGGGCCTATGATGGGGTGAAGATCGGCCTGAACGAGCAGGCTGACGAGAATGGGAAAGGATCCGACATGGAGAACAAGTCTTCGAACGGTTGGAAGTTCTTCGCGCTGCTGTTCGGCGCACTGCTCGCCGGCCTGGTGGGCCTGTACATCTACAAGCAGCAGAACCCGGACTACGATCCGTGGGAGGAACCGTGGGAGAACAGCTCCTCTCCGGTGGATCTGGGTCTTGAGAAGTCCAAGGGCGAGGCCGACGAGCCGGCTGAGGACTCCGAGGCCGCTCCCGCCGAAGCCTGATCGCATCCGCATATCCGCCGGGCGTCGCGTCGAGCGATGGCGTCACCCGTCCGGTGGAACGACGACGAACCGAATGTCCCCGCATCGGATTGGATGCGGGGACATTCGTTTTCGTGCTCGTTCGCGTCGCAGACTCGCGTGGCGCCCGATTCTATAGGAACGGACGCGTCACCTGAGGATTAGGCTCGCGCAACGCCCGATTCTATAGGAACGGACGCGTCACCTGAGGATTAGCCCCGCGCAACGCCCGGTTCTATAGGAACGGATGCTGCGCTCGTGAATCGGGCCTGCGCAACGCCCGATTCTATAGGAACGGACGCAGCATGACGGGCTGGTGTGCACCGGTATGCGATGACGGGTGGGCGGCGCACGCAATAACCGGCTTTTGCAGCTCTTCCGATTTTGAGCCGCATCCTGATTGTTGGACTGGAGTAATCCAGATTCGATGATCGGAGGTGCGGTTGCATCATGCCGGAGCGATGTGGCCGATATGAATCACCGCGACGCGTCACGCGCGAGCCGGGAAATGGTACGCAACGCACGATTGCGGCAGCCGGTCCGTTGCGTACCGACAATCCGGGGTACGTGACGTGATTCCCGGGCCTTCCTCCGTCATGTACCAATCGCCTTATGAGGGCGTGCCGCGACGGTTTTCCTGAGAACGTTGCAATTTCGGGCTTTTTGCGACACCTGCGAATGGTATGCATGCGGATCGGCGGCGGTTCGGATGTTGTGTACCACGGAACGTTGGTACGCAAATGCGTATCCCGCCGCCATGACATTGCGTACCACAGGTTCCGGGTACGCAAGCGCGCTCCCTGGTCGCCATGGCATCGTGTACCAGTGATTCCCGGAGTACAACCGCGCTCCCCGTCGTCATAGCTGAACCGCATCCCGATTGCTGACCGGATCAATTCATGCCGATGCTTGGCGGTGCGGTTTCTCATGTCACGGAAACGTAGGGGCTCATACGACGTCGAGTAGATGAGAATCGTCGTCCGATTGATTCGCGATGATATCGACGCCAAGTCGATTGCTCACCGTCGCTGCATTGTGTGCCACAGACTCTTGATGCTCAATCGCGCGTCCCTTCTCCGCGCACGCCCCGCTCCACCTCGCCCATTACCCACGAACCGGTTAGACGCCCGCATGGCTCCTTTCCGCGACACGCGCGGCGGCATGTTCCATGCGAAAAACTTCCGTTTTGTTTGCGCAACCATCAGCAACGGCCCCATTTCGCCACTCCCGATACACAGATAGACCAACCGATTCCCAACATTTCGCAATGCGACCGGTTACGTCTCTCATTACAGGTAATGGTTGCGTTGCCACTCCCTCGCGACGGTGATAGCGTGAGCCGCAACGGAACTAGTACACCGGTTTCGCACCACCGGGGCAGACGCCAGGGCAACCACAGGGACCGCACAGGAACCGTCACAGCGGACACCACAACGGCCCCCGCAACGCCCGCGCACAACGCCGTGCCACAACGGCCCCCGGAGGCGCGTCACCGTCGACCACCACGGTATCGGCACCGTCGCCGCCCCTGATCGGCGAGGAAACCGACGCCACGGCGTCGGAGACATGTACCGGTTCCGCAAGGAGGATGCAACGCCGTGTCCAACCGCACGGCAGCGGGAAGGAGAATCCATGTCAACCATCACCACACGCATCGCGGCCGCGACGGCCGCGATCGCCATGCTCGCCGCCGGCGGCGCAAGCATGGCGTCCACCGCGATCGCCGGCGAACCGGCGACCGCCGCGAGCGGCAACACCACGGTCATCACTCCGAACCCCTGGTTCCAGAACGGCCCGTTCCAAGGCTGGGGCACCTCGCTCGCCTGGTTCGCCAACGCCACCGGCTCCTACGGCGAGGAGGGTTCCCTCACCCAATCGTCCGGCGACGCCACCACCGACGCGGAGGCGCTGGCCTACGGCAAGGCGCTGCGCGAACAGTTCTACCAGTCCATCTTCGGCAAGGACGGGCTCGATCTGAACATGGCCCGCTACAACATCGGCGGCGGCAACGCCTCCGACGTGGGCTACGGATACCCGTACATGCGTCAGGGCGCCGCGGTCCCCGGCTACTGGGCAGACGACATCGACGGCTCCAAGAACCTCTACGATGGCGTCACCACCAGGAAAAGCGACTACAAGAAGCTCGACGAGGCCTTCGACGCCACCAAGGACAGCAGCTACGACTGGTCCAAGGGCAAGGCCCAGGAATGGTGGGTGCAGCGCGGCGCGGAGACCGGCGACATCACCAGCTGGGAGGCGTTCGCCAACTCCGCCCCGTACTTCATGACGTACAACGGCACCATCACCGGAACCGGCAACAAGAACCAGTCCGACCTGCAGGACGCCGAGAAGTTCGGCCAGTACCTCGGCAAGGCCGTCAAGCATCTCGAGGACACGTACGGCATCAACATCGGCACCATCGAACCGTTCAACGAATCCGAGAACAAATCCCGCGGCACACCGGTCGCCTCGGCGGCCAAGACCGCGGCCGGCGCCTACGGCACCGACCATCAGGAGCTTCTGGAACGCTACGACGCCCTGTTCCCGAACATGGACAAGAACGTCACCACTTACGACCTGAGGACCAAGAAGCCGCAGGAAGGCATGTACGTGTCCAACGACCAGCAGCAGGCCACTATCCGCTCCCTCAGGCAGGCCATCGAAGCCAACGGGCTCAACGCCAACGGCACGACCACGATCTCCGGCACCGACGCCTCGAACGCCGGCTCGTTCGGCGGATCCTACGACGGCTGGGACCAGGACGTGCGCGACGCCGTCGGCCAGTACAACGTGCACGCCTACAGCCAGGGCGGCCAGTTCTACGTGCGCGACATCGCGCAGGCGGACGGCAAACCCCTGTCGATGAGCGAAGTGGACGGCGACTACACGTCCGAAAAGCAGTTCAACCCCTATGACTTCAGCAACGCGCTGGGCATGGCCGAGGAGATCAACAACGACGTGTACGCGCTGCAGTCGCAGGACTTCACGTTCTGGCAGGTCGTCGAGGACCTGTACAACATGCAGACCCCGACCACCGGCAGCAACCCCAACGGCGAGAACCTCAACTGGGGCACGGTCTTCATCGACTTCGACTGCACCGTGGCCGGCAAGGGCGCGGACGGCAAGGGCGCGCTGTTCTCCAAGCGCCGCGTCGACCAGAACGGCGGCAAGACCGACGGCCTGAAGCCCTGCACGGTGCTCGCCAACACCAAGTACAACGCCGTGCGCGCCTACACGCAGTTCATCCACAAGAACGACGTCATCCTCGCCAACAACGACATGCTCAACACGATGACCGCCCGTTCCGCCGATGACAAGACTCAGACCATCGTGCACCGCAACGCCGGCGACACGGACGAGACCGTCGTCATCGACCTGTCGAAGTACGGCGACGTCGCGGCCGACGCCGCAGGCAAACTGTACCTGACCACCACGCCGAAGCAGGACGCCGCGGACACCGCCACGCCCGCCGTGCTCAACAAGACCAGCAACCAACTGCGGAAGAACGGCGTGACCGTCGACCCGACGGCCAAGACCGCCACCTTCACCGTTCCGGCCGGATCCATCGCCTCCGTGCAGCTGACCGGCGTGAGCGGCGTCAGCAAGGACGCCGAGACCATCGCCGACGGCGGCACCTACCAGCTCGTCGGCCAACAGTCCGGCAAGGCGTTCACCGTCACCACCAACGACACCACCAACGACGACACCAACACCACCGCACAGATCGACAACCTCGCCACCGACGCGTCCACCGCCGCCACCCAGCTGTGGACGTTCCACGAGCTGCCCGCCTCCGCGCAACGCCCCACCGTCCGCCGCTACGTCATCGAATCGGCCGACCACAGGATCCTGACCGCGGACAGGAACGGCACCGTCAGCCTCAAGGGCGGCACCGTCGTCGCCGCGGGCGGCGACGCCTCGGCCGTCTGGACGCTGAACACGGACGACAGCGTGCACGTCAGCCTCGTCAACTCGCTGTCGCGCGGCGCACTGGACGTGACCGGTCGCAAGACCGCCGCGGGCTCGCCCGTCGGCACCGCGGGATCCACCACCGCGAACACGTCGAACAGCGCGCGCAACATCGGCAAGCAGATCACCAGCCAGACCTGGCAGGTCCGCTCCGTCACGCCCACCGGCACCAAGGCCGTGCACGCGCAGACCGCCGTCGGCGTGACGCCGTCGCTGCCGGACGTCGTGACGCCGCAGTACCCGTGGGGCGACGGCTCCCCGGCCAAGGTCACGTGGGACACCGCGGCGCTGGCCGAACAGGTGAAGCGCGTCGGCACCGTCACGGTGCACGGCACCGCCACCGACCTGTACGGCAACGCCATCAAGGCCACCGCCACCGTGTACGTGGGCGCGTTCACCGTCAGCGACGCGACGTCGATCACTGTCGCCGCCGGCACGACCGCGTCCGCGGTGAAGGACGCGGCGCCGGACACCGTCAAGGCGCACGTCGGCACCGGCGACGCGCTGGACACGCCCGTCACCTGGCAGTGGGGCGACGTGACCGACGCCACGTTCGCTAAGACCGGTTCGGTCACCGTCGCCGGCAAGGCGTCTGACGGCGCGGACGGCACGATCCCCGCGACGCTGACCGTGCTCGTCACCGAAGCGACCGTGGTGGACGGCCGGAACGTGGCCGGCGAAGGCACCGCTGCCGCTTCGTACGCGCAGGGCCGCACCCCGGTCACGAACCTGTTCGACGGGCGCAACGACACCGCGTGGGGCGATTGGGCCGCCAAGGGCACGAACAAGCCCTCGCCGTGGGTGAGTTGGACGTTCGCCGCGGCGAAACGGTTCAGCACCGTCGACATCGTCTCCTTCGGCGAGGCCACGCCGAAACGGTTCACCGTGCAGTACCTCGATGATTCCGGCGCGTGGGTCGATTCCGGCATCACCGCCGAGACCGGCGACCGCGTGAAGGCGGGCGACGTCACCGGCGCGGACATCAGCGCGCTTCCCGCGACGAAGGGCATCCGTCTGAACTTCACGTATGCGGACGGCGACGCCAATTACTACCTGAAGCTCGCGGAGGCGCACCTGTACGAGGCGAGCATCGTGCCGAAGCCCGCCTCGGTGGGCACGCTCGCCGATCTGCGCGTCGACGGCGTGCGCGTCGACGGGTTCGCGTCGGATCGTTTCGACTACGACCTGTCCGGCACGGTGGACGTCGACACGGACGCGTATCCGCTCGTGCAGGCGTTCGCCACGGATGCGGCCGCGAAGGTCGACGTCACGCAGCCGAGCTCGGACAACGGCGGCAAGGCCGTCGTGACGGTCACGCCGGCGGACGGCGGCAAGGCCGTCGCGTACACGGCCGACTTCGGTCCGCTGCTCCGACTGGACGCGCTTAAGGTGCAGCCGGGCAAGACCGCGTATCAGGTGGGTGATTCGTTCGACCGTTCCGGCCTCAAGGTCGCCGCGGTCTACTCCAACGGCAAGCGCACGTCCGAGAAGGCCATCGACGCCGACGATCCGGAGCTCGCCGTCACCGGGTTCGATTCGCACGCCGCCACGGCCAGGCAGGTCGTCACGGTCACGTATCGCGGGGTGTCCGCGTCCTACGCGATTGCGGTGACGTCCTCCGGCGTCGTGCAGCCGTCGATTCCGAGCAAGCCCGGCGACGATGCGGGTCCGTCCGGCGACGGTTCCGACGGTTCCGGTACGGCCGGCGATGGGACGCACGCCGCGGGCCATGCGACGGCACTGAGCCGCACCGGTTCGTCCGTGGCGGCGGTCCTCGTCGTCGTCGCGCTGCTGTGCGCCGCGGCCGTGGCCATGTCCGTCGCGCGACGCAGGACGGGCCGTCGATGACGTTCCGGAACTGATGGCGATGGCGGCCGATCGCCGCCATCGCCATACGGCAGAGCCCCCGCAATCCGGATGGATTGCGGGGGCTCTTGCATGGCCGGTCACGTGCGGTCCTCGCCGCGCGGATGACGCTCCGTCATCTCACTGACGTGTGCGGAGACCGCCGTCCGAAGGCGAAGGCGTACGAAGGGTACGTCGAGCCTGAGGAAAGGCGGTATACGCTCCGTCAGTCGGCGAGCGGGCCGGTGTGCCAGATCCGCTCGAGGTAGTCCTCGATGGAGCGGTCGGAGCTGAAGTAGCCGGAGTTGGCGACGTTGAGCAGGGCCTTGCGGTTCCACTCGAGCGGGTCACGGTACAGCTTCTCGATCTCGGACTGGATGTCGGCGTAGGCGGTGAAGTCCGCGAGCGTCATGAACCAGTCCTTGGTCAGCCAGTCGGCGACGAGCGGCGCGTAGGCGTTGCGGTCGCCGTAGGAGAAGGTGCCGTTGGCGACCAGGTCGATGGCCTGCTTGAGGCGCGGGTCGGCCTCGTAGTACTTGGCCGGATCGTAGCCGTTGGCGTACTGGGCCTCGACCTCGTCGACGGTCATGCCGAAGAGGAAGAAGTTCTCGGCGCCGACCTTCTCGCGGATCTCGACGTTCGCGCCGTCGAGGGTGCCGACGGTGAGCGCGCCGTTGAGGGCGAACTTCATGTTGCCGGTGCCGGAGGCCTCCTTGCCGGCCTGGGAGATCTGCTCGTCGAGCTCGGTGGCCGGGATGAGGTTCTGGGCCATCTCGATGTTGTAGTTCGGGAGCATGTAGACGGCGAGCTTGCCCTTGACGTCCGGATCGTTGTTGACGACCTTGGAGACGTTGTTGATGAGCTCGATGGTCATCTTGGCCAGGTAGTAGCCCGGGGCGGCCTTGGCGCCGAAGAACACGGTGCGCGGCAGGATGTCGTCGGCGGAGACGGAGCCGTTCTTGATGGCGGCGTACTTGGAGATGACGGCGAGGATCTTCAGGCTCTGGCGCTTGTACTCGTGCAGGCGCTTGACCATCGTGTTGAACAGGGTGTTCTCGTCGATGTCGATGCCGTAGTGGTCCTTGGCGAAGCCGACGAAGGCGTGCTTGTTGGCCTGCTTGACGGCGGCGAACTTCTTGACGAACTCGTCGTCCTTGGCCAGCGGGACGAGGCCCTGCAGCAGCTCGAGGTCGGAGATCCACTTGTCGGTGCCGAGGCCCTCGGTGATGAGGTCGGACAGGCCCGGGTTGGCGAGCTTGACGAAGCGACGCGGGGTGACGCCGTTGGTCACGTTGGTGAACTTGTCCGGGTAGGCGTCGGAGAAGTCCTTGAGGGTGACGTCCTTGAGCAGCTGGGAGTGCAGCTCGGCCACGCCGTTGACGTGGGAGCCGCCGTAGGTGGCGAGGTACGCCATGCGGACGGAGTCGCCGGTGTAGATGCGCATCTTCTCGATGGTCTCGTCGGCGACGCCCTTGTCCTTGAGCTCGTCCTCGAACTGCTCGTTGATCTTCTCGATGATCTCGAGGTGACGCGGCAGCAGCTCGCCGATCAGGCTGGACGGCCAGACCTCGAGGGCCTCCGGCAGCAGCGTGTGGCAGGTGTAGTTGAAGGTCTTCTGGGTGATGGACCAGGCGGTGTCCCAGTCGTAGTCGTACTCATCGATGAGGATGCGCATGAGCTCGGGGATGCCGATGACCGGGTGGGTGTCGTTGAGCTGGAACGTGATCTTGTTCGGGAAGGTGGTCAGGTCCGGCTTGGCCTCGCCCGGGTAGAAGACGCGGATGGCGTCGTGCAGGGAGGCGGAGACGAAGAAGTACTGCTGCTCGAGACGCAGCTCCTTGCCGACCTTGGTGGAGTCCTCCGGGTAGAGGATCTTGGAGATGTTCTCGGCCTTGACCTGCGGCTTGACGGCGTCCATGTACTCGCTCTTGTTGAAGGCGAGCAGGTCGAACTCGTCGTAGGACTTGGCGGTCCACAGGCGCAGGGTGTTCACGCGCTGGGACTTGTAGCCGGGAACGAGGTAGTCGACCGGCACGGCGCGCACGGACCACGCCGGCTTCCAGACCTTCTTGCCGTTCTCCTCGACGACTTCGCCGCCGAAGGAGACCTTCTGGTCGCGGTTGTAGTCGATGTGGCCCCACGGCTCCTCGTTGGAGAGCCAGTAGTCCGGGGTTTCGACCTGCTTGCCGTTCTCGTCGAACTTCTGCTTGAAGATGCCGTACTTGTACTGGATGCCGTAGCCGAAGGCCGGCACGCCCAGGGAGGCGAGGGAGTCGATGAAGCAGGCGGCGAGACGGCCCAGGCCGCCGTTGCCGAGGCCCGGCTCGTACTCGGCGTCGACGATGTCCTTCGGCTGGAAGCCGAGGGCCTCGACGGCCGCGTCGAACTGCTCGGTCAGGCCCGCGTTGAGCAGGGCGTTCTCGAGCTGCTTGCCCATGAGGAATTCGGCGGACAGGTAGCCGACGGCCTTGGTGCTGCCGTTGACCATGTCGGACTGGGTCTTGAACCAGGAGTCCGCGAGGTGGTTGCGGACGGCCTTGGAGGCGGCGACGTAGACGTCGGCGGCGGTGGCCTGCTCGACGGTGACGCCCTGGGTGTACTTGAGTTGCTCACGAATCTCGTCGGCGAACTGCTCGGCCGTGACAGGAGACTTCGGTGCGGTGATCTCGGTCATGTTTCTTGCTTTTCCTTCCGGGATGGAACTTCCCTGACCATGATACGGCGCGCCGTTGGACGCACCCCAACCCATACATGAACAGTGAGTTACATTCCACACCGCTTCGTGCATACGTTGTCATCGGCCAATATCCGCCACTTTACTACGTAGGCGACATCACGGCAAACCGATGGTCCGGCACCATCCGTCGGCATGGCGAAACCGGTCACGACGACGTCGCATCGCACGCCACACCCGTGGCACAATGACGGATATGGCAGTGATTCTGGAGAAGGACCTGACGCGCGGCCGCCAGGCGTACGAACAGTGGCGTGACGCGGCGATGGAGGCGGCGAGCGCATGCGACGCCGCGACGGAGTCGGAGATATCGAAGACCGCGGCGACGCGGACCGGAGCGCCACTCGCGACGCGCCTGTCCATCGCGCCGAAACTGCCGCGGCCGGTCATGGCGATGGCCGTGCGCTACTCGCTGTTCCTGCTGGAACGCAAGGCGCCGGGGCCCGGCGTCGAAGTGCGCGTGGCGCCATGGGGCGCCATCAAGATCCTGGACGGGCCGGAATCGGACCCGCACAACCTCACGCCGCCGGACGTCATCGAGCTCGACCCTGACGTATGGCTGCGGCTGGCCGCCGGCATCACCACATGGGATGAGGAGAAGGAAGCCGGACGCATCAGCGCGGTGGGCGAACGCGACGACCTCGGGTGGCTGCTGCCGCTGTGACGGACGGCGGGACGCAAAACCCGGTGGCCGTGCATCGGCGACCACCGGGTCTGAAGTCTGCTACCTGAAGTCCGCGAAAACGTACCGGATGCATCGGGCGCACCGGGCGCGACGGACCGGCGCCCGCCCGCTCAGGCGTTCTTCGGCTTGAGCGCGCTCGGGATGGGGCGTGGCTTCGGCATCGGAATGGGCTTGTGCGGCGCGGCCGGCTTGGCGCTGGTCTTCGGGAACTCGCCGCTCGTGGCCTTCGCCGCGGCCTCGGCGGCCCACTTGGCGTACTCGTCCAAATCGTCCTGACCGGAGGCGGCGGCATCGTCCGCGGCGGGCGCGGCATCCGCTGTCGCGGAAACGTCCGCGGCAGCGTCCGCATACTGGTCTTCAAGATCGGCGAACGGATCGACGGAGCCCGTTCCCGGCTCCTGACCGCTCAATTCCTTGGCAAGCTCATCGTAATCGGTGTCGGTAGTCAGATATTTGAGCTTACGAGCTATCTTCTGCTGCTTGGCTTTCTGACGTCCGCGGCCCATGTGACCCCCTGAAATATTGCTTGCTATCGATTCATCATCACAGAAGAGTACCACTTGTTCCCCGCTCGTGGCTTGTCGGCTCGCGCTTTTACGATAAAAGCGATATTTTGCACGGTTTTGACACAACCGAAGCGCCGGCGCAACGGTCCAACGCATCAACGCCCCGGCGACGGTCGGACGACGTCGAAACCACGGAACCGGCACGCCGGCATCGCGCCCCATCGCACGAACCGCACGGACCGCACGACCCAAAGGACGAGACAAGCATGACGGACGAAACGCAGGAACCGCAGATCACCGCGGCCGGCAACGAAATGAGCGCAAGCTTCCTGGCCGCGAAGAAGCGCTCGGACGCGACGCTGGCCAAGCTCGAGGCGAATCCGGACAAGTTCACGATGCTCACCGGCGACCGCCCCACCGGACGCCTGCACCTCGGCCACTACTTCGGTTCCATCAAGGAACGCGTGGCCATGCAGAACAAGGGCGTCCACTCCAACATCATCATCGCGGACTACCAGGTCATCACCGACCGCGACACCACCGAGCACATCCAGGACAACGTCCTCAACCTCGTGCTCGACTACATGGCCGCCGGCATCGACCCGCAGAAGACCATGATCTACGCGCACTCCGCCGTGCCGGCCGAAAACCAGCTGCTGCTGCCGTTCCTCTCCCTCGTCACCGAGGCCGAACTGCACCGCAACCCCACCGTCAAGTCCGAGATGGAGGCCTCCGGCCACGCGCTCACCGGCCTGCTGCTCACCTATCCGGTGCACCAGGCGTGCGACATCCTCTTCTGCAAGGCGAACGTCGTGCCGATCGGCAAGGACAACCTGCCGCACATCGAGATCACGCGCACCATCGCCCGCCGTTTCAACGAGCGCTACGCCAAGAAGCACCCGGTGTTCCCGGAGCCGGCCGCCATCCTGTCCGACGCCCCGGAGATTCCGGGCCTCGACGGCCGCAAGATGAGCAAGTCCTACGGCAACTCCATCATGCTGGGTGCCACCGCCGCGGAGACCGCCAAGCTCATCAAGAAGAGTCCCACCGATTCCGAGCGCACCATCACCTTCGACCCGGTGAACCGCCCGCAGGTCTCCGCGCTGCTCACCACCGCGGGCCTCGTGACCGGCCGCGACCCGAAGGAGATCGCCGACGAGATCGGCGCCGCGGGCGCCGGCGCGCTCAAGGCGTACGTCATCGAATCCGTGAACAACTTCCTCGCCCCGCACCGCGAGCGCCGCGAGGAGCTCGCCAAGGACATGGATTACATCCGCGACGTGCTGCACGACGGTAACAAGCGCGCCAACGAAATCGCCAACGCCACCCTCGACGAGGTGCGCGAGGCCATGGGCATGAAGTACTGATTCATGATTCACTGATTTCCGCTATCTGCGGCACGAGGGGTATTTCTCCGCCACTGCGGATGTCTATCCTGCTTACGAGGGGTATCCGCCGCGGGTAAACCACTGCGAAAACGGCTTGGCTGCCTTGCGGCCAAGCCGTTTTCGCGTCCTTGTACCCCACTGGGGCACCCCTCGCAAGTGAGTTGGATGTCCGTAAGAGCGGAAAAGCACCCCTCGCAACGCAGATGAACGGAGCGGCCGCGGGTCCTTCCGACCCGTCGTTCACCAGCCTGCTTCCCCGGACCGTCGAATAGGCTCCGCGCCCAGACCCAGGATCGCAGGATGGTCGATCAAGCCCGCCACCGATGCCAAGACCTCGGCCCGGGCCGGCCGACGAATGGATCGGGCCTTCCGGCAGCTCACCGGCTAGTGGACCCGCTCGCCCGCAAGGAACGTCATCACCACATGCCGCGGCATGCCGCGCATCTCCTCAGGGGTCAGCTGTGCATAGGGGTCGGCGTCCAACAACACCAGGTCGGCCGGATCTCCGGGCTCGGGCCGGACGCGGCCGGTCGCCGTGGAGGCGGCCAGAGCCACGTCGACCGGCAGGCATTGCTCCGGCTGGAACGGTTCGCGGGCCGAATCCTCGGTCTCGAACACCGCCGCGGAGATCGCCAGCCACGGGTCCAACGGCGCCACCGGGGCGTCGGAGCCCATACGCAGCGTGGTCCCCGCGTCATACAGGGAACGGAACGCGTACGGAACGCCGGCCGGCCCCGCCCAGAAGCGGGAGATCACATCCCGGTCGTCCATCGCATGCTGCGGTTGGATGCTCGCCTCGAGGCCGAGCGCGGCGAGACGCGGGATGTCCCGCGGCTTGAGCAGCTGCGCATGCTCGATGGAGCCATGCGCGTGCGTGCGTTCCGCCGCGTCGAGCACGATGGTGTTCGCCTCATCGCCGATGGCATGGCAGGCGATGGCGAACCCGTGTCCGGTGGCGAGACGCATGTAGTCCTCGATCTGTTCGGGTGTGTAGCTCAGCACGCCGCAGGTCGGCGGCTCGATGCCGGAATACGGGGTGGAGCAATAGGCGGAACGGGTGTTGAGCGAACCGTCGGAGATGAGTTTCATCGCCCCCACCATGCCCAGTCCGCGGCTGCCGGGCAACGGTTTGCCGCTATGCCAGCCGTCCTCGATGGCCTTGGCCAGACGCTCGGGATAGACGCCGGCCGCGACGCGCAGACGGTTGATGCCCGCCTTGAACCGGGCGATCCACGTGTCGATGTTCTCCGCCATCTCGTAGTCGCGGATGCCGGTCACACCCTTGCCGGCCGCATCCGCCTCGGCCTCGCGCAGCAGACGGTCGGTCTCCTCCGCCGCGCCGGGCGCCTTGTCGAACTCCTTGTACGCCTCGAACCATTCCAATTCGCCCACCAGACCTGTCTTCGGGTCCGGATGGACGCCGAGCCGGCGGGCCGCCGTCGAATTCACCCATCCGCAGTGCATGTCCGCGCTGGACAGGGCCACGGGCTGCTCGCCGGCGGCCTCGTCGATGGCGACCAGCGTGGGCTGTTGGTCATCGGACCACAGGGAATGACGGAAGCGCATGCCCACCACGAACGCGTTCGGGTCGAGCGTGCCGGAGGCGCGGCGTTCATCGAGATGCGCGCGCAGCATGGTCATCGCCTCGGATGCGGAGCGGGCGTCGATGAGGTCGAGCCGGCCGAGCGTCTTCGACCACTGGGTGAAATGCGTGTGGCAGTCCATGAGGCCGGGGATGACCCATAGGTCGGAGGCGTCGATGGTCGTCGCGGCGGGGGCCGTAGAGCCGGTGGGGGCTGCGGGAGCTGCGGGAGCTGCGGTGCCCGTTGGGGCCGCCGGGTCGGCCGGCGTCACGGAGACAACGCGGCCATCGCGGATGCCGAGGTCCACACGTCCGGCATCGGCCTCGCCGGGCACGCGCGCGTTGAGGATGTTCAGGTCATTGCTCATATCGCTCATACCCGCCATACTGCCACCGTCAGAGCAGGCGGGGGCGTCCGTTCCCGCCGGACGAAACGCAGACGGGTGGCGTGGAAAACTCCGCATGGCATGCGGGCATCAGGGCGCACGCGGATCAGGCCAACTATCTCTTCGCTTTTGGACGTGCAGGAGGATGTGTGATTCCATCGGACCGGGCGACATGTCCGATAATCACACGGCACGTCACACGCGAGCCACGCGAACCGCATCAGGCCGGCCGATCGTCAGGGCACGCCGAGCCACGTCATACGCAGACGCACCATGTATCGGAGGCACGTCGAGCCACGCCAGGCATGCACGATGCGCGCAGGGAGAGAACAACACGGCGGACCGCCGGCTCACATCGCCCCATGTCGGGGCATACGCAAGTACATCACAATCAGGTCACGCATCAGCCCACGCCGAGCCACGCCACAGGCCGTCTCGGGCAACGTAGACACACTGTATATCGGGGCCATACGCGAACCGCATCAGGCCGGCCGGTCGTCAGGGCACGCCGAGCCATGCCCAGACATGTACGATGCGCGGGACATGCGCAAGAACCACGCACGAAGTATGCACAACCCCGGAAGTTATCCACAACCGTTCGGCATTTTATGCACAGTCATCCACAGGTGCTGACGGGACGATCCAATGCCATCTATCCTGAGCCTCCACCGGATGCAAAGGCAACGGACACCGAGACGCAATGAAGCGAAAGGACGAGACATGGGCGGATCGATGGCATTGGCCGAACTCACCGAACTGAAATACCGTCGCATGGGGATATGCTCCGAACTCCAGCGCCGCACCGATTGGCGTCCCCCATACGCCTTGTCCACCGCTTTGGAGCTGATGGCGATCGAGATGCCACGACTGCCGAGGGCCCGGATGCGAAACGAACGTCGGGGAACCGCCGAACGTGTCATGGTGGCCGTCCCCCATGCGAATCGGAAGTATCGCGTCAACGGAATCGATGCGGTGGTCTGGCGGTTCCCGATGGACACCATCACAATCGACCGGCAGTTCGTCTGCACGTCCCCGGCGTGCACATGGGCGATGTTCGCCGCGTATGTGGAGCTGGAGGAACTCATCGTGCTGGCAGATTCCATGATGCGACGGGATGGGCGTCTGCGGCGGACCGCGAAGGAGGGGCTGGCCCTGTACCTCGACGACGCCGAACGGTACGTGCGGCAGGAACGGGAGGAAGGCCATGCATGCCGGTTGTTCAAGGGGTTCGCCGATTGCCGTCGAGCCATGCCGATGATCCGTGAGGGCACGGATTCCTCCATGGAGACCCGTACGCGGCTGGCTCTGATGAGATACGGTCTGGACTGCCCGCAGGTGAATTATCCGGTGTCCGTCGGGCATGGGGGAAGGACGCTGTATCTGGATCTCGCGTATCCCGAGTTCAAGATCTGCATCGAATACGACGGAGCGTATCATGCGGGGCGATGGCTGGGCGATGTGAAGAGGCGCCAGGCGCTTGAGGACGCGGGCTGGAAATATGTTCAGGCGACATCGACGGATCTCGGCGCTCCTGCCGCCGAAGAGATCCTGGCCGGCAGGGTGGCGAATCGGATATACGAGGTCACGGGGGCGGTCGTGCCACTGATGAAGCGGAAAACCATCCGACAGGTATGCGATGCCAGAGGCGCACGCCGGCGGCCGCTGTACATGCGGCTCGGGTTCACGCCGCTGCTGAATCCCCGGACTGCGGGCTGATGCGCCGGGCCATCACGGCTTGCGGCGTGGTATGCGGAACGAGTCGCAGCATCTCAGGGTTCTCCCGGACTATCTGCGTTGCAAGGGGTACTTTTGCGTTTGTGCGGACATCCATCTCGCCTATGAGGGGTGGGCACCCTCGTCGTTAGGCCGCGGAAACGGCCTGGTCTCATTGCAATCAAGCCGTTTCCGCATGGATATACCCGCACGAAGAACCCCTCATAAGCAGGATAGACATCCGCAAACCCGCGAATACACCCCTTGTAACGGAGATGCCGCAAGACAGCCGCAAGACATCCACGCGTTGGCCACGCGTTGTCCGCAAGATAGCCGCGAAATGGCCGCAGGCCAGCCGCAGGATAGCCACACACGGAGCCCTGAAAGGCGTGACGCGGCCCGGCCCCGCCTTCGGCACTCAGCCGTTCAGAACCGTGCCGCCTGACCAGACCGACCGCCGCCGACGGGTCACTTGCCTCGGACCTCGGCCTCCATGGTCTCCATCGGCTCGTCGACGAGCACCGTGCCGGAGGGCAGCGAGCCGGGCAGCGGGTCGTCCATGTAGTGGTCGAACTCGTAGAGCATCTGCTCGTTCGGCTTCTCGGTGAGCAGCGACACCACCACGATGAACGCCAGCGAGATGAGGAACGCGGGCAGCAGCTCGTAGATGGCGAACACGCCGCCCAGAGGCTTCATCACGTTATGCCAGATGAGCACGGCCGCAGTGCCGGAGAGCATGCCCGCCACGGCACCGGCCTTGTTGGCGCGGCGCCAGTACAACGCGCACAGCATGAGCGGGCCGAACGAGGCGCCCAGACCGGCCCACGCGTAGGAGACGACCTGGAAGATTGAGGAGTTCTGGTCGTAGGCGACGAGGCATCCGAACAGGAACATCACCACCAGCGTGAGGCGCGCGACGATCATGACCTGACGGTCGGTCGCCTTCTTGTGGAACAGACCACGGAAGATGTTCTCGCCCATCGCGGAGGCACCGATGATCATGTACGAGGAGCTGGAGCTCATCGAGGCGGCGAAGATGCCGGAGACGACCACACCGCACACGAAGCTCGGCAGCAGCGTCTGCGCGAGCACGATGAAGATGGTCTCCGCGTCCGTGCCGGTGAGCAGATGCGTGGGCATCATCGCACGGCCGACGAGACCGATGCACACGGCGCTGGCGAGCGAAAGCACGCACCAGGAGGTGGCGATGATACGCGACTTGCGCACCTCCTCGGCGTCGCGGATGGACAGGAAGCGCACGAGCACCTGCGGCATACCGAAGTAGCCGAGACCCCACGCAAGCATCGAGACGATCGTGATGATGCCGTAGTCGGTGGGCGCGCCGAACACGGCCTTGCCGGCCTCGACGATCTGCCTGCCGGTCTCCGGGTCGAGCGTCGGGGAGGCGACCTGCGTGCCGGAGATGAAGCCGGGGATCGCGCGCAGGAAGGCGACCGTCTCACCGATGCCGCCGGCGGAGGCGACCGTGCCGACGAACACCACGGCGAGCGCGAAGAACATGAGCAGGCCCTGGATGAAATCGGTCATCACGACGGACAGGTAGCCGCCGACGATCGTGTACACGAACACGACGAGCGCGCCGAGGACCATCATCAGGTGGTAGTCGAAGCCGAACAGCGCGGCGAACAGCTTGCCGACGGTCACGAAGCAGCTGCCCACGTACACGCAGAAGAAGACGAGGATGATGACGGCCGCGATGGTGGAGATGACGCTCTTCGTATCGTGGAAGCGCTTGGCGAAGAAGTCGGGGATGGTGATGGCGTCGCCGGCCACCACGGAGTAGCGGCGCAGACGCCTGGCCACGATCTTCCAGTTGAGGTAGGTGCCGATGGCGAGGCCGAGGGCGGTCCACAACGGGTCGGCGGCGCCGGTGAAGTAGGCGAGGCCGGGCAGACCCATGAGCAGCCAGCCGGACATGTCGGAGGCTTCGGCGGAGAGCGCGGTGAGCCACGGTCCCACGCCACGCCCGCCGGCGAAGTACTCCTTGGAGGAGGAGTTGGACCGCTTGGAGTAGACGAATCCGATGGACAGCATGGCCGCGAAGTAGATGACCATGGCCAGCAGGATCCAGAAATCGTTCGCCACACTAACCGCCTTATCCGAGATGTCCATGGCGCCGTGCGGACGCGTGAGGTCCGCACGTGACGACCATGGGGTGCTCTCTGGGAATTCCAGTACTGTCGCCGACCTTCCCCGAAAGTGCGGACAATCCCACGACGGCGTCTCGCATGCTGAGCGGGAGGCCGCGGAAAAGGCCATGAACAGGGTCATGAACAGGGCCATTGAACCGCACCCCGATTGTCGGAGAGGGCCGGTTACCGTCGGGAGGCTGGTTGCCGTCGGGAGGCCGGGCGGCTCGAACGAATCAGATGCAGATTAGATGCAGATCAGATGTCGTACCGCCACGACTTGTCGGTGATGACGCGCGCCATCGCCAGGCCGATCGGCAGGCAGATGATGACCATGAACGCGCGGAACGCCCAGTCGAGCGCGGTCAGGGTGTCGAACGAACCGAGGTGGAACATGGCCTGGTACATGTACAGGCCGGGCACCATGATCACGATCGACGGCACGGTGAGGCAGATGCGTGGGTAGCCGAAGTGGGGCGCGAGCCAGCCCTTGCGCACGGACGAACGCCATGCGGTGGCGAGCAGGCCCGCGAGTAGCGCACCGATGAACGCACCGGCCTCCGCGGGCACGCCGCGGTCGACGATCTCGAGACGCAGTGTATCGGTGATGGCGCCGATGGTTGCGGCGACGAGGCACATGCGCTGCGGCGAGTTGAACATGATGGAGAATCCCCAGACCCCGAGGAACGCGAACACGAAGCGCAGCGCGCCGTTCACCCACACGTTGAGGCCGAGCGGCTCGAAGCCGGTGGGGTTGAGGTGCACGATCGAGGCGACCATCCACCCTGCGAGCGTGGCCATGAGCACGATGCAGAAGAAGTAGGTGAGGCGTTGGATGCCGGAGGGGAAGTCGATCTTCGCCATGTCGAGGCCGCTGGTGATGAGCGGGAATCCGGGGATGACGAACAGCATCGCGCCGATGTACGCGGTGTCGTGCTGCAGGGCGATCGGGTCGAACAGGCCGATGAGGCGCAGCGTGCCGGTGCAGGCGAGCGCGGCGAGCGCGACGCACACGAACGTGACGAAGAACTGGTTGAGATGGTGCTTGAACAGGCGGCGGCGCAGCCAGTGGCCGAGTCCGGCGCCGACGAACGCGCCGACCATGTCGTAGGGGCCGCCGCCGAGCAGGAACACGAAGGATGCGCAGGCGATGGCGGAGGCGAGTCCGGCGAAGGCGGGCGTGTACAGCGGTTTGCGGTGTTCGATCATGTCGAGCCGGTGGTGGGCCTGCCGCACGGTGATGCCCGTCGTCCGGCCGTCCGCCTTGCGTTCGCCGTCGAGGTGGTCGAAGTGTTCGGCGTATTCCTTGGGCGGCTTGCGATTGGCGAGTTTCGTCTTCGGCCGACGTGTCTTGCCCGCGGCCTCCGACTGTGAGGTTGCGCCGATGCCGACGCCGGTTTCGCCGGCGGTTCCGACCGGTTCCTCCCCGTGCTTCGCGGCCGCCTCGCGCTCCTGCGCCTGCTCGCGTTCGTCGGCGGCGCGTGCGGCGAGCGACTGGGTCATCGCGGCCTGCGACCAGTCGGTCTCGTGCACGTGCAGCTGGTGGGCGCGCGGGTCGCCCGGGTCGGTGGCGCGGCTCGCGGCCTCCAGCGCGTCGAGCACGGCGTCCTGGCCGGGCTCGACGCGGCCGTCCGCGGCGTCAGCGGCATCCGCGACGCCGATGCCTTCGACGCGCCCCTCCCTGCGCAGCTGCTTGGACAGGTCGGCGGACACCTGCGAGGCGTCCTTCGCGTCGAGGTGCTGCATGAGTCCCTGCGAGACCTCGGGCTGCACGTGGTACATGCTTTCCTCGCCGAGGTTGACGCTGAACCAGTCGGCGAAGTGTTCGAGCAGCCAGATGCGTTCGGTGTTGACGCCGGTGCTCGGCAGGTCGATGACCTCGGTGATGCGGTCCTTGCCGTCGGTGCATGCGGCTTCGATGTCGGTGAGGTTGACGTCGGCGCGCACGTGCACGCCGAGCGGGTAGGCGATGCGGTGCATCATCTCGCGCACGCGGAACGAGCCGGTGCCGGCGGACAGGTCGAGCAGTCCGACGCGTACGATGACGCTCGCCTTGGCGGCGATGCCCGCTTCGGCGATGGGCTTGTCCCAGTCGCGTTCGATGTCCTCCATGTCCAGCGGGATGGAGTGCGTGTGGTAGTGCGACACGGCGATGGCGCCGTGCTCCTTGTGGTCGTCCTGTCCGGTCTGCGCCGTGGTGCGATGTTCCGTCTGCTGCTGCATGTGATTCCCTGATCCGTTCGGATGCCGTGCGGGGGCGCGATGCGCGCATGCCCGCCCGTGTCTTGCGATTGCCGATGACTGCGAATGACGAGATTCCGAGGCCTCACGCTACCCCGCTCCCTTCCCCGCGCGACGCGCGCCCTTTCGGACGGTCCACGTTTCGGACACGCGACGGCCGCAATGCGGCCCTCCGACGCGTCGTCGGCGACGGCGCGAACCGCTCCGGACGCGACGGAACACGCCGGAATCGCACACCGAAAATGTCACGGTCCGCGTCCGGAAACCGGAATCCGTAACATTCGTTGCGATTGGGCGACGTTAGAATGCCGACTACAACCAAACGCCGTATACGGGCTGTGGGCTCGCAACGGACGGCCTCAACAACCGCGGAGGAGCCGTGGGCGACCGTCAGACCGAGCAACCTTAGGTACGGCAGAAGGAGGTCTGATGACAGATAACGATCAGCAGATCACGCCCGCCGACGCGACCATCGTGTCCACCGGCACCGGGACCAAAGGCCCCGAAGAGCGCCATCTCCCTGAATCGCTCGCCAACGACATGGATCTATGTCTGCGCATCCTGCGCGATGTCCTTGGCGAATTCGATCCCAAATTGCTCGCAACCTTCGATCAGGTGCGGCAGTACGCGGTCGAGGCCAGCGCCGAACACTTCGAAGGCGTGATGGTCGACCCCGATCCCGATCACGACGGGCTGAAGAAGGCCGTGGAGACCATCGACAAGATGAAGCTCCACGACGCCCAGCTGCTCGCCCGCGCATTCGCCACCTACTTCCACCTCGCCAACCTGTGCGAGGAGGACTACCGCGTCTCCGTGCTGCACGCGCGCGAGGCCAAGGTGACCGAGGACAGCGCCGTGGACCCGATCAACGAGCTCACCGTGGCCTACCACCAGCTCATCAACGAGATGGGTCCGGCCAAGGCCAAGGAGCTGCTCGACCGGCTCGAGTTCCACCCCGTGTTCACCGCGCACCCCACCGAGGCCCGCCGTAAGGCCGTCGAAGGCAAGATCCGCCGCATCTCCGAGCTGCTCACCGCGCACAAGACGCTCGGCGGCTCGGACAAGAAGGAGAACAGCCGTCGCCTCTACAACGAGATCGACGCCCTGTTCCGCACCTCGCCGATCGCGCTGAAGAAGCCGACGCCGGTGGAAGAGGCGGACACCATCCTCGACATCTTCGACAACACGCTGTTCCACACCATCCCGCAGGTCTACCGCCGCTTCGACGACTGGGTCCTGGGCGACAAGGCCGGACTCGTCGAGCCCGTCTGCCCCGCGTTCTTCCACCCGGGCAGCTGGATCGGCTCCGACCGCGACGGCAACCCGAACGTCACCGCCAAGGTGAGCCGTCAGGTGGCCCGCAAGTTCTCCGACCACGTCCTCGCCGCCCTCGAGGAGGCCACGCGCACCGTGGGCCGCAACCTCACCATGGAGGCGGAGACCACGCCGCCGAGCGCCGAGCTCAAGGTGCTGTGGAGCCACCAGAAGGAGATGAGCGAGCGTCTCACCGACAAGGCCGCCCTGATCTCCACCAAGGAGCTGCACCGCGCCGTCATGCTGGTGATCGCCGATCGCCTGCACTACACCATCGAGCGCGACGCCGACCTCATGTATCACTCCTGCGACGACTTCATCGCCGACCTCAAGACGGTCCAGCGGTCGCTGTCCGACGCGGGCGCCAAGCGCTCCGCCTACGGCCCGCTGCAGGACCTCATCTGGCAGGCCGAGACCTTCGGCTTCCACATGGTCGAGATGGAGTTCCGTCAGCATTCCGTGGTGCATTCCCGCGCCCTCGCGGACATCCGCGAGCACGGCCTGCACGGCGAACGCGGCGACCTGCAGCCGATGACCCAGGAGGTGCTCGACACCTTCCGTGCCCTCGGCTCCATCCAGAAGCGCAACGGCCTGAAGGCCGCCCGCCGCTACATCATCTCGTTCACGAAGAGCGCCCAGAACATCAAGGACGTCTACGAGCTGAACCGCCTCGCCTTCGCGCATCCGGAGGACGTGCCGACCATCGACGTGATCCCGCTGTTCGAACAGCTCGAGGATCTCCAGAACTCGGTGGACGTGCTCGAGGACATGATCAAGATCCCCGAAGTGCAGGCGCGTCTCAAGGCCACCGGCAACAAGCTCGAGGTCATGCTCGGCTACTCCGATTCCTCAAAGGACGCCGGCCCGACCTCCGCCACGCTGGCCCTGCACTCCGCGCAGGAGCGCATCGCCAAGTGGGCGAAGTCGCACGACATCGACCTGACCCTGTTCCATGGCCGCGGCGGCGCCGTCGGCCGTGGCGGCGGCCCCGCCAACCGCGCGGTGCTCGCCCAGCCGGTCGGCTCCGTCAAGTGCCGCTTCAAGCTCACCGAACAGGGCGAGGTCATCTTCGCCCGCTACGGCAACCCGGTGCTGGCCATCCGCCACGTCGAGTCCGTCGCGGCGGCGACCCTGCTCCAGTCCGCGCCGAGCGTCGAGAAGCGCAACACGGACATGACCGCCAAGTATGCGGAGATGGCGCACGAGCTCGACGAGGCGGCGCACAACCGCTTCCTCGACCTGCTGCACACGCCGGACTTCGCGCAGTGGTTCTCCACCGTGACGCCGCTCACCGAGATCGGTCTGCTGCCGATTGGCTCCCGTCCGGCCAAGCGTGGCCTGGGCGCGAAGTCGCTCGACGACCTGCGCACGATCCCGTGGATCTTCTCCTGGGCCCAGGCCCGCATCAACCTGGCCGCCTGGTACGGCCTCGGCACCGCATGCGAGAAGTTCGGCGATTTGGAGACCATGCGTCAGGCCTACGAGGAGTGGCCGCTGTTCTCCACGTTCATCGACAACATCGAGATGTCGCTCGCCAAGACCGACGAGCGCATCGCGAAGATGTACCTGGCGTTGGACGACCGCACCGATCTGCCGGAGAAGGTCATGCACGAGATGGAGCTCACCCGCAAGTGGGTGCTGGCCATCGTCGGCGACAAGTGGCCGCTCCAGCACCGTCACGTGCTCGGCCAGGCCATCCGCATCCGCTCCCCGTACGTGGACGCGCTGTCCGTCACCCAGGTGCTGGCGCTGCGTTCGCTGCGCAAGAAGGTGGATAAGGAGGAGCTCTCGAAGAGCCAGCAGGCGGAGTTCATCTATCTCATCCTCTGCACCGTTTCGGGCGTCGCCGCCGGCCTGCAGAACACGGGCTGATCGCACCCCTTCATTTCCGGTTCCGGAACGCCCGTTTCGGGCGCTCCGGAACCACCTTCACGAGGGCCTTCGCGGGTTTTCCGCGGAGGCCCTCCGTCGTCTCACGCCCGTATCCGTCGTTTCTTGTCCATCCTTGGCGTGCTGCCGACGCTACAGGACGTCCCAGCGTCGGCGCCGTGCCACAGCTGGCGCAACTCCGACGCCGGATGACCCGTAGGCGTCGCCTGAGTGCCGACTGTGGCACGCAGGCGACGCACATGGCACGAATCGGACGAATCGGACGAATCGGACGAATCGGCGATGGAGAAGAGGGCCGTATGCCATCCCGCAGGATGCCATGAAACGCGCCATGCCGTCCACCGGCCTCCGCCTCGACGTCCAGGCCATCCCGGAAAAGCCGTGTGAACAATCTCACACACTGCACCGCCGCCTCCCCGCATGCCACGTTGCGATTCCCGGATATAGTGCTCTTTGTCGGCGTCGACAGGGGACATTGACGCCGGCGAAGCGCACATCGGAGATGTTCGATTGTTTATCGGATATCCATGATGCGCGGCATACGCGTCCAAGGCCGCATGGCCGGGGTGCACGCCATCGCACAGGACCGTCGCATACGGAACGGCGCCCATCCATCCTCTGCCCATGCCGGCAGGCCATCGTATCCAGCTACGAAAGGAACCCCGGGCATGGCAAGACTCACCGCGAACCGCTGGAGCAGTGCGATCGCGCCCGCACTGCTCATCCACATCCCCATCGGCACCGTCTACTGCTGGAGCGTGTTCAAGCAGCTCATTGCCGACCAGATGCACGCCGATTCCGCCTCCGTGGAATGGGCGTTCTCGCTCGCCATCTTCTTCCTCGGCATGTCCGCCGCGTTCGCCGGACCGATGGTGGAGAAGGACATCCGCAAGTCAGCGTTCGTCTCCATGATCTGCTTCGTCGTCGGCTTCGCCGGCACCGGTGTGAGCATCGCCCTGGGCTTCCTGCCGGGCGTGTTCATCTGCTACGGCGCAATCATGGGCGTGGGATTGGGCGTCGGCTATCTGACGCCAGTCAAGAACCTCATGCTCTGGTTCGCGGACAACAAGGGCCTTGCCACCGGCATCGCGGTGGCCGGGTTCGGCCTCGCCAAGGCGATCGGCAGTCCGCTCATGGAATGGCTGATCGGCACGGCCGGTCTCGTGAACATGTTCTACACGCTCGCCGCGGTCTACGCGGTGATGATGTTCGCCGGCTTCCTGCTCATCCGCCGACCGGCCGGATGGGCCTACGATCCCGCCACCTCGCATGTCAGCCGCGCCTCGATCCTCAGGAAGCCCGTGTTCTGGGGCATCTGGATTGCCTTCTACCTCAACATCACCTGCGGTCTGGCGCTCATCAGCCAGGAGAAAGACATCCTGCACGACGTGCTGGCCGCGCTGCCGCGGTACGCCTCGCTGAGCCCGAGCGCGTTCGCCGCCGCCTCCGCGGGCGTCATCGGCCTGGTGCTCGCCGTCGATTCGGTGTTCAACACGGCCGGCCGCATGGGCTTCTCCACGCTTTCCGACCATCTCAAACACCGTGAGACCGTGTATCAGGTGATCTTCGTCATGTCGATCGCCGTCTGCCTGCTGCAGATCGCCCTGAACAGCATTGACAACGCGCTGCTCTGGGCCGTGCTCGCCATGCTGTTCCTCGTCAACGCGGGCTACGGCGGCGGCTTCTCCACGCTGCCGGTGCTGCTCGACCAGCATTTCGGCACGAAGACCGTGTCCACCACGCACGGGCTCACGCTGAGCGCATGGGCGTTCGCCGGACTGTCCGGCAACCAGCTGGCCTCGTTCGTGGTCACGCACGCGCCCTACCAGGCACACCGCTACGCCGCGCTCATCCCGGTGCTCACCATACTGTTCGCGGTGGCGCTGGTCAGCGTCACGCTGGTCAAGGCCGCCGGTAAGCGTGCCGCGGTGCGCGACGGCGCCCCTGCCACGACGCCCGCACCGGCGTCGGCCCGTCCGTCCCATCAGACCGTCGGCAAGGCGGCCTGAACAGCGGGCCGCATGACGGCATCGCCGTAACGGCGCCCGCGCGATTCACGCGCGTGAACGGCTGTGTCCCGATCGTCGGACCGGAATCATCCGGATTCGACGGTCGGGGCGCGGCCCATGCTCCGCAAGCCGGACCGCCCGCCGACGGCGACGGGCGGAAGCCCCGGCATCGGACCATCCGGCGACGAACCGACAACACACGGCAACCGACGCCATCGCCGGCGCATCCCGCCTATCCTAGGCCTCACGACAACCGACGGAAGGGGAGACGCCATGATCAACGTCCTATGCTTCGGCGATTCCAACACGAACGGCACGAATCCCGCGGGCGGACGCCACCCGTACGATGTGCGGTGGCCCGGCCGGCTGCAGCGGACGCTCGGTGACGGATGGCACGTCATCGAAGAGGGGATGGGTGGACGCACCACCGTATTCGACAATCCGATCGAACCGCATCGCAGCGGCATCGAGGCGCTGCCCGTCGCACTCGTCACGCATCGTCCGCTCGACTACATGATCATCGCGCTCGGCACCAACGACATGAAGGCGATGTTCCACGCCGACGAGCGGGTCATCGCGTCCGGGCTCGAGATGCTCGTGCGCGAAGTGGAGATCACCGACAACCGCGGTCAGTCGG
Organism: Bifidobacterium sp. CP2; assembly: GCF_018555635.1. Taxonomy (NCBI): domain Bacteria; kingdom Bacillati; phylum Actinomycetota; class Actinomycetes; order Bifidobacteriales; family Bifidobacteriaceae; genus Bifidobacterium; species Bifidobacterium sp. CP2. Next base: position 28,074 of record NZ_JAFEJX010000017.1, read on the forward strand.
CTCCGCGCATCGTCGTCGTGTCGCCGATTTATCTGCTGCCTGGCATCTCGACGAGCGGATTCGTCGGGTTCGAGGAGGACGCGGTCGCCGTCTCGCACCGATTGGCCGGTGAATACCGCAAGGTCGCCGAACGGCACGGCTGCCTGTTCCTCGACGCCGCGCAGGTTGCCGAGGCGAGCGAACTCGACAAGCTGCACATGGACGCCGCCAACCACGCCAAGCTCGCGGACGCGATGGCCGAGTTGCTCGTCAGCGACCGGGCCGCCCGCTGACGGGCCGCCTCGCGGCATGACGGCTCCTGTCCAGTCACCATCTCGATTGCGCGACGGCGTACATCCTCGGTATGCGCCGGCGCTCCTCTTAATCAGAGTGCCAACAATCCGCCGCGCGCCGGACCGTTTCGCGGGGGAGGTCGTTTCGCGGGGGAGGTCGTTTCGCGGGGGAGACCGGTTCGCGAGGCGAATCGGAGTACCGTGAGACATATGAATAATGCACTCGATGATTTCCCCCGGGCCAAGGCCCGCACCCTGCGGTTCACGTGCGGTTCTCCGCGCTCCGCGCACGTCATGGCCGATGGCTCCCAAGCCCTGTTCCTGCGCTCCGACGGTCCCGAGGACCTGGTGACCGCCCTATGGCTCAGCTGGTTCGACGCGTACGGCGACCATCATGAAACCAAGCTGGCCGATCCGCGCGACCTGCTCGGCGCGCACGCGGACGGCGAGGACGTGCCCGCCGAGGAGCGCGCCCGCCGCGAGCGTGCACGCGAGGGCGGCACGGGCATCGTGTCGTATTCGGTGTGCGCGGACGCGGATCGTGTGGTCTTCACCATCAACGGACGTCTGTTCCTCACCGAGATCCTGTGGGACTCCGACGACCTGAACGGGACCGATTCGGATGACCTGGACGACGAGGCGTTCAGGAACATCAACGCCCCCCGCCTGCCCGAAGGCGAGCCGACCGTCCGCACGCGCGAGCTCGCCGGCGCATGGCTCGACGAGGACCCCGCCCTGTATACGCCGGTGCTGAATCCGCGCATCAGCCCGGATGGCGAGCATGTGCTGTACACCACCGGCGAGCATCTCATGCTCGTCGACATTGGCGATTGGCCGGGCGACGCCCCCGACGACACCGACGCCCTCGCCGCCACCGCCGACACAGACATCCTCGCCGACCCCGACGCCCCGTTCGACGACCGCGTCACCGCCATCTACGGCGTCTCCGTCGAGGACGAGGACGGCAATCCCGCCGAGAACACGTGGCGTGTCGGCCTGGCCGAGTTCGTCGCCGGTGAGGAGATGGACCGCTACGACGGCTTCTGGTGGTCGCCCGATTCCCGTCAGGTGCTGTTCGAGTCCTTCGATACCGCCGACGAGCCGGTCTGGCACATCAGCGATCCGGCCGACCCGGAGCGTCCGGCCGCGCCGCGCCGCTACCCGCGTGCGCTCACCCGCAACGCCGACGTGTATCTCACCCTGCTTTCGCTCGCGTTCGATGTGGACGGCCGCTACGCCGGCATCACCGCCACCAAGGACGTCGAGTGGGACCGCGAGTCGTATGAGTACGTCGCCGCCGTGAACTGGACGAAGGGCCATGATCCGCTCGTGCTCGTGCAGAACCGCCGTCAGACCCGCGACGAGGTGCTTTCGGTGAGGTCCGGCAAGCGCTGGTACGGCTATCCGCGCGTGCTGGAGCGGCACGAGAACGAGCAGTGGATCGACCTCGTGTCGGGTACGCCCGCGTTCACGCCCGACGGCCGTCTGGTGTGCGCGTCGAACGACATGGATGCGGATACGAACCGTCTCACCGTGGGCGGCCAGGCGTTCACGCCCGCCGGCTGGCAGGTGCGTCACGTGCTTGACGTGACCGACGACGACGTGCTCGCCGTCGTCCAGCGCACGCCCGAGACGGCCCCCGACGAGCCCGTCGAGTGGCGTCTGTCCGAAACCGCCGACGCGGACGAGTCCGTCGTCGGCGCGCACGACGCGCGCAGTTTCGACGTGGTGAGTTTCGGCTTCGACGGTTCGGTCACCCCGCTCACCGTGCGTCCCGGCGTCTGGACGGCCAGCCGTGCCGGCGAGGGCGTCGTCATCTCCGGCCGCGACATGCTTCATGCGAAGGCGACGATGACGCACTCCTACGCGCTGCCGTCCGATGCCGCCGAAACGCCGGCGGACATCGACGCCGCGGCCGGCACGGTCGACGAGGAGGTGTCGCGCGACGAGTCCGCGGTGGCGGTGGGGAACGACGACATGGAGCTCAGCATCCTCGCCGCGCCCGTCGCCAGCCACGCCGCCGAACCCGGGTTCGCACCGAACGTGACGTTCACGCGTCTCGGCGCGCATCGCCTGTACACGGCGATCGTCGCGCCTTCCGCCGACAGCCCGTACGCGCGTGCCGAGAAGCTGCCCGTCCTGATGAAACCGTACGGAGGTCCCGGCTTCCAGCAGGTCGTCGCCGCGCAGTCGTTCTACTGGGACGCGCAATGGTGGGCCGATCAGGGCTTCCTCGTCGTCACCGCGGACGGCCGCGGCACCACCGGCCGCGGACCGAAGTGGGATCGTGAGATCTTCGAGGACATGAAGGACGTGACTCTCGCCGACCAGGTCGAGGCCGTCCGCGCCCTGCCGGACGCGGTCGCCGCGCTCAACGCCTCCCGCGGCGGTTCCGCCGCGTCGTCGGCGCCGATCCCCGCTCCGGACCTCGACAAGGTGTGCATGATCGGATGGTCGTACGGCGGGTTCCTGTCCGCGCTCGCCGTCCTCGACGCGCCCGACGTGTTCAAGGCCGCGTGCGCCGGCGCCCCGCCCACCGACTGGACGCTGTACGACACCCACTACACCGAGCGCTATCTCGGCCTCGACCCGGCGGTGTACGAGCGCAACTCCATCGTGGCGGACGCGCCGAAGCTCACGCGACCGCTCATGCTGATCCACGGGTTCGCCGACGACAACGTGACCATCGCCCACAGCCTGCGCCTGTCCCAGGCGCTCATGGCCGCCGGGCGTCCGCACACGTTCCTGCCGCTCACCGGGATCACGCATATGACGAACGACGAGACGGTCGCGGAGAACCTGCTCATCCTGCAGCGCGACTTCCTGAAGGAGGCGCTCGCCGACTGACCGGGCCGGTTGATTGAGCCGGCCGGTCAGCCGGGTTGGCTGGCCGGCCGGCGCGCCGCGTGCGCGGCCCGTCCGTCGGAGCCGCGCACGCGGGCGTGAAGTGCCGGATGCGCGCGGCTCACCCCGTGTCCTAAGATGAACCCATGACGCAGCTGAACATGATCGACGAGAGCCGTTACGCCGAGACGATGGAGCGCACGGTGATCCCCGCGCTCGAAGCCTGCCGCGAGGAGGGCTGGTTCGATCCTTCGGAGGCGGAGCGCTCCGCCGGTCTCGCGCCCCTGTCCGGCACGATGGACACCGGCGGCCGCTCCGGCCAGCTGCATTACCTGTGCTACGACGCGAACAAGTTCGACGGCGAACGCGAGGAGGGCGCCACGGCCACGTTCCGCGGTGCCATCGTCATCAGCCATGGCTTCACCGAGTTCGCCGAGAAGTACGACGAACTCGTCTGGTACTTCCTCCTCGCCGGCTATTCCGTGTGCGTGATGGACCATCGCGGTCACGGCAAGTCCGCGCGCGACGTGGACAATCCGAGTCTCGTGTGGATAGACGACTGGCGTCGCTACGTGGCCGACCTCGCCGCGTTCGCCCAGACCGTGGGCCAGAATTACGCCAACGGGCAGCCGCTCAACCTGTTCTGCCATTCGATGGGCGGCGGCATCGGCGCGGCCGTGCTGGAACGGTATCCCACGCTGTTCGACAGGGCCGTGCTGTCCGCGCCGATGATCGCCCCGCAGACCGGCATGCCGATGTGGCTGACGCGCGCGCTCGTCGGCACGCTGTGCGCGTGCGGTCTGGGACGTCACCGCGTGTTCGGCCAGAAGGACTTCGACGGCGTGCTCGACCTGGGCCCCTACCAGCTGTCCAGCGAGCCTCGCGAACGGTGGTACCATCGGCTGCGTTGCGAGCATCCCGAATACCAGACGTACTGCGCGTCGTTCGAATGGGTGCGTCAGGCGATGCATATGAACCGCGCCGTGCTCAGCCCGGCCGCCTGCGCCGAGGTCGAGACGCCCATCCTGCTGTTCCAGTGCGGGCATGACATCTGGGTGCGCAACCAGCCGCAGACCGAGTTCGTGAACCGCGTGAAGGACGGCGGCGGGCATGCCGCCATCGTGCATCTCGCCGATTCCGAACACGAGGTGTTCTCCATGCCGAACGCGGTGTACGGGCCGTATCTGGAACGCATCCTCGCATTCTTCGGCGACCCGGTGCTCGCCGAAGTGGAGTAGACGGCGCGGCGGAAGGAGTGGAGGAAGCTGCGACTATGTAGTCGGGTGTAGTTTTTCACCCAGAGTTCACCTGCATGTCGCTTGGCGGTCCCGGCGGCGTAAGACCGGCGTTCGACAATGGAGACATGGGAACGCAATCCAGGATTCACCGTCGCATCGCCGCAGTCGCGGCACTCATCTGCGCCGCCGCGATGACGCTGGCCGGGTGCTCGACGGGCAACAACCAGAACGACCAGGCGGACGGCGCCTCCAACGCCAACACGCAACGGTTCACCCCCGTGAACGGCAAATCCTCCGGCGACATCACCATCGCCTCCGGATCCGAGAACAAGGAGGTGGCCACCGCCATCCAGCACGCCGTGGACGAATCCGGCGTGACCGTCACCATGAAGTACATGGGCTCGCTGGACATCATGAACGTGCTGGAATCCGGCGCCGACGGCTACGACGCCGTCTGGCCGGCCTCCTCCATGTGGATCTCCATGGGCGACACCAAGCATCTCGTCAAGGAGGCGAAGAGCACCTCCACCACGCCCATCGTGTTCGGCATCGCCAAATCCAAGGCCGAACAGCTCGGCTGGGCGGACTCGAGCGGCAAGACCAAGCCCGTCTCCACCGCCGACATCCTCGCCAAGGTCTCCTCCGGCGACCTCAAATTCTCCATGACCTCCGCCACGCAGTCGAACTCCGGAGCCTCCGCCTACCTGGCGTTCATGACCGCGCTGCGCGGCGGCGACGGCCCCCTGAGTGACGCGGACCTCGCCGACGACACGCTCAAGACCAACGTCACCACGCTCCTCAAGGGCGTGGACCGCTCCTCCGGCTCCTCCGACTGGCTCAAGGACATGGTCGTCAAGAACCCCGACCGGTTCGACTCCATGGTCAACTACGAATCGCTCGTCATCCAGGCGGACAAGACCCTCACCAAGCAGGGCCACGACCCGCTCGTCGCCGTCTACCCGTCCGACGGCATCGCCGTCTCCGACTCCCCGCTCGGCTACGTGGACCGCGGCCAGAAGCAGGACGTGAAGCAGGCGTACAGCAGCTTCGCCAATGCCCTCCAATCGAAGGAATCCAAGCTCGAATTCGAACGCGCCGGCCGCCGCACCGGGCTCGGCGGCGCGCTCGCCTACGCTTCCGACGCCAAGGTCAAGGAATCGTTCCGCTCCGAATGGGGCATCGACACCGACCCGAGCATGCTCAAGACCATCACCATGCCGGCAGCCAAGACCATCACCAAGGCGCTCGACATCTACCAGACCTCGCTGCGCAAGCCCAGCTGGACCGTCTGGGTGGTCGACTACTCCGGCTCCATGTCCGGCGACGGCAAGGACGGCGTGGTCCAGGGTCTCAACGCCGCGCTCGATGTGGACCAGGCCCGCAAGGCGCGCATCCAGCCCGGCGACGGCGACGTCAACATCCTCATCCCATTCGAAAGCGAACCGCACGACCCCATCCGCGCCGACGGCACCAGCACCGGCAGCCTGCTCCACACCGCGCAGGCCACGGCCGCAAGCGGCGGCACCGACATCTACCAGGGGCTCGAAGCCGCGTTCAAGCAGCTGCCCACCGGCAGCAAGGCGCGCGAATACACCGTCGCCATCGTGCTCATGACCGACGGCCGCTCCGAAGTGGACGAGCGCGAAGCCAGCTTCCGCGAATACAAGGATGAGAAGCTCGACGTGCCGATCTTCCCGATCATGTTCGGCGACGCCGACCCCAGCCAGCTCAACCAGATCGCGAAACTCTCCAACGCGAAGGTCTTCGACGGCCGCTCCGGCGACCTCGCGGCCGTGTTCCGCACCGTCAAGGGATTCAACTGATGCTCCAGATCGTCTGCGGCGTCATCGCCGGCCTCATCCTCGCCGCCCTCGGATTCGGCATCGCGGGCGGCGGCATCCTCGGGCTCGTCGTCGCCCTGCTGCTCGCCGCCCTCGGCTACGTGGCCGGCTCCACCCTCACCGAACCGGAACGGCGCATCGGACACATGCTCGCCTCCGCCCTGCCCAACGGGCAGAAGGCGGCCGAAACCATCGACCAGACCAACGCGCGGCTCGCCTCCATCGCACGCCTCGCCGCACAGGTGCGCGACCCGCAGGTCAAAGCCGAAGCGAACGACTTCATCGCCGCCACACGCTCGCTCGTCGCCTACGTGACCAAAGACACCTCCGCCTACGCCACGCTGCGCCACTACACCACCGTCTACGGCGAACAGACTGAACAGCTGCTGCACGCCTACGTCGACGTCGAATCGTCCGGCGCGCGCGACCAGGCCGCCAAGGCGCGCGTCGAAACCATCGAGGCGCTGCAGGTGCTCGAACGCACCGCCGCAGGTGAACTCAGCCGCGCCGTCAGCGCCAAGACGCTCGGCATCGCCGCCGACTCCGACGCCATCCAACGGCTGGCGCGCATGGACGGCTACGACGTCGCGTCGCAGCCGGCGCAACCTGCACAATCCACGTCCGAACAAGAGAGGAAGCAATGACACTGTCGAAATCGAAGATCATCGGACTGGTGGCGTTGCTCGCCGTCGTCGCCATCATCGGCGGCACCCTCGTCTGGCGGCAGGCGCAACCCAAACCCGCCGCACCCGTCCAACTCACCCAGGTCAACGGATACCTCGGCGGCGAGAAGATCGGGCTGTTCGACGACCAGAAGTTCAAGGACGCCGCCGCCGAACAAGGCCTCGAAGTCAACTACCGCAAGGCCGGCAGCCTCAACATGATGACCTCGGACTCCAAAGGCATGGACTACCTGTTCCCCTCCTCGCGCGCGGCCGTCGAATACGGCTCGGCGCAAGGCGTCAAAGCCACCCAGAGCGACATCGTCTTCAACTCGCCCATCGTGCTCTACACGCACAAGGCCGTGGCCGAAGGCCTCGTCTCCGGCGGCATCATGAGCAAAAGCGCGGACGGCGTCTACAGCATCGACATGGCCAAGGCCGTCGACGCCATGCTCGCCGACAAAACGTGGGCCGACCTCGGCTACACCGCCGGCTACGGACAGTTCCGCATCGACTCCACCGACCCCGTCCAATCCAACTCCGGCAACGAATACGCGGCCCTCATCGCCACCGTGCTGAACGGCGGCCAGCCCGCCACCACCGACTCGCTCGACCGCGACGGCGACAAGATCGCCAGCATCTTCGCCAAATCCGGATGGATGGAGACCAGCTCCGAAGACTCGTTCAACCAGTTCCTCACGTTGGGCGTCGGATCCAAACCCATGATGGTCGGCTACGAATCCCAGATCCTCGACCTCGCCGTCAACCAACCCGACGCCTACAAGCAGATCAAAGACGACGTCGTCATCGTCTACCCCACGCCCACCGTCTGGAGCACCCACACGCTCATGGCCTTGGACAAGAAAGGCGAGAAGCTCCTCACCCTGCTCAAATCCAACAAGGTGCAGAAACTCGCCTGGGAACGCCACGGCTTCCGCTCCGCCAACTTCATGGGCACCGACTCCATCAAACGGTTCAAGGTGAACGGCACGCTCGACCAGATCACCGCCGTCTCCGAACTGCCGCGGAACAACGCCATGCAGCAGCTCATCGAAATACTCAAAGGAGTGACGCCGCAGCCGCAGTGACGCTGCCCCCGGGGCGGGAAGCCCCGACCGTCGGCCCATAATCGGCCGACAGACACGGACACCACCAGACGCACCGCAACAGACGCATCACAACCAGACGCATCGCAACCAGACGCATCACGTCATCGCAACGCCATCGCAACGAAAGGAACACAGCCATGGCACAACTCTCACTCGCCGACCTCACCAAAGGCAACACCGTCACCAACCCGGCACTCGCCGGACTCGACGGCGCCGGCGACAACGCGCTCGTCCCCACCGCCGCGCAGGCGCAGGCCGACACCGCGCTCAACGCCGACCAGCAGATCGCCAAACTCCCGCCCGCCGACCAGCAGGCCATCGTCCAAATGGCCGGACAGATCGACTTCACGCGCGACGGCATCGAATCCACCTACGGCAAGGACGCGCAACGCGCCACCAGCACCTTCGCCGACGAAATCCTCTCCGAAACCCGCTCCAAGGACACCGGCGAGGCCGGCGAACTGCTCAACACCATGCTCGTCACCATCGACGAGGCCGAACTCGGCGGATTCCGCAAGATCCCGATCCTCGGCCAAGTGGCCGTCAGCATCGACAAGCTGCGCCGCCGCTACCAGAAGGTCGACTCGCAGATCGACGAGATCATCACCAAGCTCGAAGCCGCGCAGGCCAGGCTCGTCGCCGACATCTCCATGTACAACACCATGTACGAGCAGAACGCGCAGCAGTACCGCGAACTCAAGATGACCGTGCTCGCCGGCAAGAAGGCGCTCGCCGACTTCCGCGCCAACCAGCTGCCCGGACTCGAGGCCGAAGCGGCCAAAAGCGGCGACGCCATGCAGGCGCAGATCCTCAAGGACTTCAAGTCCAAGCTCGACCGCTTCGAAAAGCGCCTCGACGACCTCGACCGCATCTCCGTGGTGACCCTGCAGACCGCGCCGCAGATCAAGATCATCCAGAACGCCGACCAGACCATCGTCGACAAGATCGACACCACCATCTCCACCACCATCCCCGTGTGGAAGTCGCAGATGGTGATCGCGCTGGGCCTGTCCAACCAGCGCAAGGCCCTCGACCTCCAGCACAAGGCCGACGACGTGACCAACAAGCTCCTGCAGAAGAACGCGGCCGCCCTCCACAAGGGCGCCGTCGACGCGGAGAAGGCCAACCAGCGGTCCGTGGTGGACATCGAGACGCTGGAGAAGATCAACTCCGAGCTCATCGCCACGCTGAAGGAGACCGTGCAGATCCAGCGCGAAGGCAAGGCCAACCGCGCCGCCGCGCAGGTGAAGATGCGTCAGCTCGAATCCGATCTCAAGGCCGCGCTCATCGAGAACGCCCAGACTATGTGAGGTTGGGCCGGTTCGGCCGGGTCGGCTGGGTTGGCTGGGTTGGCTTCGCGGAGCCATGGGCCGGGCCTCGCGAAGCGGGCGGATCATGGGGCACCGGGTTGTCCCCGCCGAGGCTTCCGATAATGCTGAAGACATCATGAGAACTCGCCATGAGATCCATGGGATTCCTCCGACTTTTGTGAATCGCGCGTTAGGCTTGCGTGCGCATTGCGAAGTATGTCATGGGGATGATCGGGATGGGTTCTGCTTCGGTCTCAGCATTGGGCACGACGTTGGGCGCACCATTGGGCGCAACGCCGGTCTCAACGTCGGGCGCAACATCGGACACGGCGTCATCGGCATGGCTGCTGCAGGTGTCGTTGGTGCACGGCGTATTGCCATGGACCGTGTTCGCGGTCACCGCATGCGCCGCAGTCGCACTCGTCATATCACTCGTCATCGCGCTCTTTCGCTCGGCGCCCGGCAAGTTCGTTGATTCCGCCGATTCCCCCGCACCCTGCACCCCCGCATCCCGCGCCGCCGCATTCCGCCCCGTGCGCTCCGTGCTCGCCGTCCCCGCCGCCGCACTCGCCGCCGGCCTCGTCGGTCTTCTCCTCGCTTGGTTCCTTTCCGACGGCATCATGGTGTTCGGTGTTTCGCTCGGCTGGCCGGTCATCATCGCCGCAGCCTGCGGGTTCGCAGGCCTCGGCGCGCTCACGGCCGTGATCGTCGTCGCGAACCGCCGCCGCGCGCCCCGCGCCGTCGCCCGCCGCGTCACCCGTGCGATCGCCGTCGTCCTCATCCCCCTCACGCTGCTCGCCACCGGTCTCAGCATCGACGCGACCTTCGGCGAATACCAGACCGTCGGCAGCCTCGTCGGGTACACGCCCTACGCGTCGCTTGAGTCGGTGACGGTCCACCATGCGTCGATGACGGTCGCGCAGTGGCGTGCCGCCGCCGCGCGCCACGACGCGCCGGACCATCCCGCGCACGGCCGCATACTGACCGTGACCATCCCGAACACGAAATCCCATTTCCAGGCGCGCAAGGCGATGGTGTATCTGCCGCCGGCCGCGCTCGCGAAGACGCCGCCGCGTCTGCCGGTCATGGAACTGCTCGCCGGACAGCCGGGCAGTCCGGGGCGTCTGATTGTGGCGGGGGACATCGCGGGCATGATGAACGCGTACGCCGCCACGCATGACGGTCTCGCGCCGGTCGTCGTCGTGCCGGACCAGAACGGCGCTGACACGCACAACAGCCTGTGCGCCGACACCAGCCAAGGCGATGCCGAAACGTATCTGACGCGCGACGTCGTCGCGTGGGCGAAACGTACGCTGCCCGTCGCGACCGCCCCGCGCATGTGGGCGATCGGCGGATTCTCGCAGGGCGGCACCTGCACGACGCAGCTTGCGCCGCGCCATCCGGACCTGTACGGCGCGATGCTGCCCGTCGACGGCGAACTGAAGCCGACCAACGGTTCCGTGGCCGAGATGACGAGGAACTACTTCCGTGGCCGTCGTGCCGACTACGACGCGCAGGTGCCGGTCAACGCGCTCGCCGCGCTCGATCCCGACGATGCGGGCGGGCTCGCTTTGTTCGCCGGCGCGGGGGAGCGCGACACCGATTCCGTACGCAACATGCGTACGATCGCCGCGGCTGCGCGTAAGGCCGGCGTGAGCGAGGTGACGGAGATCGTCGTCCCCGGCACCGGGCATGACTGGCATGCCGTGCAGGCTGTGTGGCGTCCCGGCGTCGACTGGTTCGGCGCGCGTACCGGGCTTGGCGCGATGACGAAGAACGTCGGGGACTATCCGCAAGTGGAGGTTCAGGAATGAGCGGAGACGCAGGAATGAGTGAAGACGCGGGAATGGACGGAAAGGCGGCGCAGCGCCCCCAGCCCCAACAGCCCGGCCGGGCGTGGTATGCGCTCGCCGGGGACGCACGGCGGTGGGTGGACGCCCATCGGTTCGCGGTCGGTGCGACTCTGGCGTTCGTAGCGGTGAATCTCGTCGCGTGGATCGCGGCGGCGGTCGTCGGATTCGATTTCCCACTGCGTCTGCATACCAGCATGGCCGAGTTCAGTCTCGGCAAGCTTCTGTGCTCGCTGTTCCTCGCGCGCGGCGTCGTCCAGCTCGTCATCGATGCGTTGCTGTGGCTCGTCATGCTGTCCATCGCCGAACGTTGGCTGGGGCGCGGCCGTACCGTCGCGGTCGCGGTCGGCTGCGCGCTCGGCGGTGTGATCGTCGGGCTGACGCTGTGCGCCGGGACCGGCATGCTGCTGCATGACACGCGCATCGTCGAACGCATCCTGTTCGTGTTGAGCCCGCTCACCCTGCCGGTGGGCGCGCTGATGGCCGCCAGCGCGTACTGCACGCATCTGTGGCGGCAGCGCATCCGGCTCGTCGGCTATGCGGCGATCCTGGTCACGTTGCTGTACAGCGGCAATCCCGGCGGCTACTGCATTCTCGCCGCGGCGGTCGTCGGACATGTCGCGGGCGTGGCGATGCGTCAGCACGAACGCCGTGTCGGCGTTCTCGACGCGACGCCCGCCGCGGCCGATGCCGTCGCCGCCGAAACCCGTTGGCATTGGCTGCGTGGCACCTCATACGAGATCCGTCGCCTGTACGCCGCAATCGCCGTCGTGCTTGCACTCGGCCCGGTGATCGCCATCACCGCGCACACGCATGCCGGACCGTTGAGCACGTTGGGGCTCATCATGAGTCCGGCCGCCGCCGATGACGGCACGCTCGCCCGCTGCGTCGCCGGTGCCACGCGCGCCGACTGCTTCCTCCAGTTCGACCTGCTGCGTACGTCGATGCCCGGCGCGGTGCTGCGCTCGCTGCTGCCCACCGCCGTCACGCTCGTGCTCGCGTGGGGCCTGTACCGCGGCCGCCGGTTCGCCGCGATCGCCTCCGTCGCCGTCAATCTCGTCACGGCGGGCGTCGCCGTCGCCTACTATCTCGTCGTCCCGCTGCGGTTCGCGCCGAACGGCGTCTATTCGCTCGTCGACCATGGCGCGCTCGCCGCGTGCGTCGCGAACGCGCTGCCGCCGTTCGCGTTCGCCGTGGCGCTGCTCGTGGGCCTGCGTCGGTTCCCGGTGCGTGTCGGGTGGCGGCGGTTGGCCGGAGGCGTCGCGACGTGCGTGCTTGCGCTGCTTGCGTGCGTGGCCGTGTACCTGTTGTACGGTCTGGCGATGCCCGGCGAGTTCGCGCCGCGCGCCACGGCCGCGGCGCTGCTCGCCGAGTTGCCGGGACGGTTCCTGCCGATCGGTTTCCTCAGTCACGTGCGGCTTGCGTTCGTGCCGGTCACGCCGTTTGCGTCGATGGTGTACCAGGGTGTGGGACTCGTGTTCTGGATCGTCGTGCTGGTGGTCGTCGTGCGTTGGATGGGCGACGTGACGGCGGTCGACGAGCGTGCGCGCGCCCGTGCGGAACGGCTTGTCGAAGCCGGCGGCGAATCGATGAGTTTCATGACCACGTGGGAGGGCAACGAGTATTGGATGTCCGATTCCAAGCGGTCCGCCGTCGCGTATCGCGTGTGGGGCGGCGTGGCGCTCACCTGCACCGGTCCGTTCGGTGACCCGTCCGAGTGGGATGACGATCTGGTCGCGTTTTCGCGGTATTGCGCGTCGCGGTCGTTGACGCCCGCGTTCTATGCGGTGCATCGGGAGCAACGCGACCGGCTGCTCGCGATGGGTTGGCAGTCGATCGAAGTGGGTGGCGAGATGGTCGTCGACCCGCGGCAGTGGAAGACCACCGGCAAGAAATGGCAGGATATCCGCACCGCCATCAACAAGGCGAAACGGCAGGGCGTCGTGGACGTGTGCTCCACGTTCCTCGACGCGCCGCTCGACGTGCGCGAGCAGATAGAGGACATCTCCGAGGAGTGGGCGCAGGGCAAGGCGCTGCCGGAGATGAAGTTCACGCTGGGCGGCGTCGAGGAGCTGCGCGACCCGCGTGTGCGCCTGTTGTACGCGGTGGATGCGGACGGCCGCGTGCTCGGCGTGACCAGCTGGCTGCCCACGTGGCGTGACGGGCGGATTGTCGGATGGACGCTCGACTTCATGCGTCATCGTCCGGACAGTCCGAACGGCGTGATGGAGTTCCTGATTGCGCGCATGGCGGAACGGTTGCGCGACGAGGGGGAGGCCGCGCCGGAGCAGGCGGTCGAGTTCATGAGCCTGTCCGCCGCGCCGCTGGCGGGGATGAACCCGGAGCGCGACAACACGCTGCCAGGCGCCGACGGGCGTATGGACGAGGGCGTGGAGGTGCTGCAGCATGCGCTTCAGCTCGTGGCCGACTGGATGGAGCCGGCGTACGGCTTCCATTCGCTGTTCAACTTCAAACGCAAGTTCCAGCCGAGCGAGGAACCGGTGTACGTGTGTTATCCGGACGCGGCGAAACTCGCGCAGATCGGGCTGGCCGTCACACATGCCTATGTGCCGTCCGTCACGCCCGGCGAGATAGCCGGCATGCTCGGTGCGTTGCACAAGTAGGCTTGGGGACATGACCGATACGAACGAGAACGAAAACAACGCGGCCGAGGCCGCCCCAGCCCACGCCCCAGC